>CAYRPP010000274.1:0-2850 GCA_964426115.1 uncultured Lentisphaerales bacterium
ACCGTCGGTACCTATGCGTTCGGGACGGTCTCGAAGCCGATCGCGATCCGGTCGGCGAACGGCCCCGGGAAGACGGCGTTCGACGCCCAGGATCATCTCTTAAGCACATCGAGCGCCCGCCGCGGACCGGCGGCGACACGCGCCGAACGACACCCCGTGACGAGCGCCAGAAGCATGGAACAGGTCAGCAGTAAAGTCAGGATCTTTTTCACGGCGTAGTATTCCCAAGGCACTGGCTACTTAGAAGACGGCCCGGAGACTAACAAGCACCTCACCGGTCTTGATATCCTCCTCGCCCCTGTCTCCCAGCATGGTGACCTCCGACCCGTCATAGCCGACCTCCAGCGAGACGCCGATCATGCGGTGGCGCAGGAACTCGACACCAACGGCCCCGAATGCGCCGGGCGACGAGCTGTCGACCAGGTCGGTGTGACGGATGCCTGGGGCAGGAACGTAAAGCCATAGGTCAGGCCGACGGGTACATCCCAGTAGGTGTCGTCCGCGTCGCTCCAATAGTCGCCGCCGTAGTAGTATTCCTCCGAGATCATGATGATGGCCGCCGGTCCCAGGTCGAAGGTGATGCGCGATCCGTGCTCGAACTCGTAGTATGGCGTAAAGGACAATCCGACAGGCACGGACCAGTCCTCGTCGAGGCCCGGATACTGCTCCTCGTAGAAATCCACCACGTTATCTAGGCCGCTGACATAGCTGAGTCCCACCGGGAAGCCCCACCGACCACCGGCCCGGCAGAGAAGCGCCGACATCACGAGCGCCAGCATTGTCACGCAGATCCGCTTGCTATTCATTTGTCCTTCGCTCCTTCATGTACTCGGACGGCTCTACATCCCGCCCGTGGCCATGCCCAGTGCCGCAGGCATGGGCAACCTCGTTATCTGTCGCATGTCCGGCAACCCTAGCTGCCAATGGACAGATTCGCGCTAGTTTACATGATCGGTGGCACGCTGTCCACCAGTATAGGTTACTATTTAGCGCTATTATGACCCTATTATGAACCTCATGAATCCGATTGACGCCTCCCGGCGTCCCCGCCATAATGAAGGCCGTGGCCTGCGTTCCCGCCCGCGCCGGTTCAGGACTGGCGGGCGCGGTTCCCATCGGCCATCTCGCGGGCGCCGTGCGCCGGGCGTTCCGGCCGGCGGCGGCCAGTTCTCCATACCGCACCTGCCGCCCGCCTGCCGGTATTTCCTCGCGCCGGCAAGGGCCGGTTGCACACATGAGTTTCGAGAGACAAGACACCAAGTTCACCTGCGGCCCCGCCTCGCTGCGCTATGCGCTCTCGCTGCTGGGCATCGGCCTGCGCCGCAATGAGGAGCTCACGGAGCGCGACCTGCGCCTAGTGATTCCCGCGGGCTTCGCATGGCGCCGCTGCCGGTACGGCTTCGAGGACAGCGACCTGCGCTTCGCCGCACAGCGGCTGGGGCTCAGGGTGGTAAGCCGCCCCTACCACCGTCTCAACCCCGAGCGGTTCATGGCGGATCTCGAACGGGCGCTGGCGCGGGGACACGTCTGCCTCTGCACCTGGCACGACGCCAAGGTGGCGCACTTCCACTGGGTCTGCGTGGCCGGCCTGCCGCGGCGGGGCCGGATCATCGTCTTCGACCCGCTGGCGCTCGACGCCGGCAAGTCGCCCGCCGTCTACAATCCGGTCGACGAGCATGGCCGCTACGCGGCGGCGAGCATGAGCCTGAAGCGCTTCCGCGAGTGGATCACCCCCGGCGCGGCGCTTGATGTGGACGGCGAGTACCACTTCTTCATGGAGCTCTTCCCCGCGCGGGAGCACGCGCACCGTTTCGTGGCGGGCATGCTCGACTTCGGCCTGCTGACGGCCATGAAGCGCGACTTCGAGGTCTGCTCGCGGTTCGACGAGTACATCGACGACCTGCGGACCATGTTCCAGCGCGCCGCGCGCGCCGGACAGTCGAACGATGCGCACCGCTACCTAGTGCGCAGCCGTGCCGAGCTCGAGCGGATGGTCGGACGCTGGACGCTGAACGAGTCGTGCCCGGCGGCCTTCTACAAGCGCGAGATTGCGAGTCTCATCGACATCTCGCGCTGCTACCGTTTCCGCATGCCGCCCGGCGGACCGGCGCGGCACATGGCCGATCTGAGCTTCTACCTGGCCTGGCGCGCCTGCGAGTACGCCTACCAGGTCGGTCCCTACAAGGAGGCCTAGGCCTTAGCCCCGGGGGGCACGCTCGGCCATTATGGCCTGCCACTCCTGGCTGCCGTCGAAGGTCTCGCGGTAGTAGTCGCGCATCTTCAGCTTGCTGGCGGCCGCCTCGTCAAGAAAGACGCGCATGTCGGAGTGCAACTGGAGCGCCGAGGCCGGATTCATTGCCGTGACAGGCCCCTCGATGGCGCCGGCAATGGCGTCGGCCTTTTGCGTGCCGAAGGCCAGCAACAGGCAGATCCGGCTCTCTAGGATCGTCCCGATCCCCATCGTGATGCACTCGGTCGGCACTTCGTCCGGGCTCTTGAAAAAGCGCGCGTTGTCGCGCCGCGTGAGGCTTGTGAGGGTCTTGGTGCGCGTGCGCGAGGCCAGCGAGGAGGAGGGCTCGTTGAATCCGATGTGCCCGTCGGATCCGATCCCGAGCACCTGGAGGTCTATGCCGCCGCTGGCCGTGATGCACGCCTCGTAGAGCCGGCAGTGCATGTTGACATCCGCCGCCAGTCCATCCGGCAGGTGCGTGTGCTCAGGCCGGATGTTGATGTGGTCGAAAAGCTGCTCCTGCATGAAGCGCCGGTAGGAGGCGGGATGGTCGGGTCCCAGACCAAGGTACTCGTCCAGGTTGAAGGTCGTCACCTGGCTGAAGTCGAGCCCGTGCTCCC
>CAYRPP010000275.1:0-2841 GCA_964426115.1 uncultured Lentisphaerales bacterium
AGGTCGCGCCGAAGGCGGCGATCCGGGCCTGCTTGAGCGGCTGGGCGGCCACGGCCTCGAAGAAGGCCAGATCCTTGGGGTTCGAGCCGGGATTGCCGGCCTCGATCAGGGGGATGCCCAGGTCGTCGAGTGTTTCGACAATCGCCAACTTATCGCGGACCGAGAACGAGATGCCCTCGGCCTGCGCCCCGTCGCGCAAGGTCGTGTCCAGCAATTCCAGACGTTTCATCGTGTCGTCTCCTTCCGGTAAAAAAAGAAAGCCCGCGTCAACCTTCTCGGGTCGCGCGGGCATCTGCCAGCCATTCGTAAACGCATCATTCCATTACGACTGCCTGCATACCCCCGGGCAACCCGGGCGGATAATTCGCCCGGGGCGTGCAAAGCTGCGGTTTCGCCCACACGCGCAGTCAGCCGTAAGCGCCGTCCCGGCGGGGAGAACGCCCGGCAGTGTATCCGTACGATCCTGAGCTGGTAGCCGCATGACACAAAGATTATTGCACACAACTGGACGGAGGGCAACAGCGAACGATCTTAGGTGGATTGGGTGGATTAACCGGTGGATTGACCCGCCGCCCCCCCTGCCGAGTAAGGCCGAATCCCTTTGCGTGTCGGGGCGGGGCGTGCTACACTTCCGGCACTTGTCCCGCCGGGTGTCCCGCTGCGCGGTTGCCCGCGGCTTGATGCACAGCTACCGATGCCGGAAACCGTCTATGCAACAGGATTTTCCCGATCAGCGTCTCCATGAGCTGCTGCCGGAACTGATCGCCTTCCGGCGCGACTTGCATGCCCACCCCGAGGTCGCCTTCCAGGAGCGCCGCACGGCGGCGCGCATCGCCGAGTGGCTCTCGCGGCTGCCCGGCATGCAGGTGCGCACGGGCGTGGCGGAGACGGGCATAGTCGCCACGCTGGCGGCGGCCCGGCCCGGTCCCTGCCTCGCCTTCCGGGCCGACATGGATGCCCTGCCGATGGATGACAAGTGCGGCCTGCCGCACGCCTCGACGCATCCCGGCGTTGCCCATGCCTGCGGCCATGACGGCCACGTCGCCTGCCTGCTGGGCGCGGCCACGCTGATGGCCGCGGCGCCGGAGCGCCTGGCCGGCCCCGTGCGCTTCATTTTTCAGCCGGCCGAGGAGGGCGGCGGCGGCGCCCGCGTGATGGTGGCGCAGGGCGCGATGGATAATCCGCGCCCCGCCGCCATCTTCGCGCTCCACGGCTGGCCCTCGCTGCCCGCGGGCAGCGTCGGACTGCGCGACGGCCCGATCATGGCCTCCACCGACGCCATCGACCTGACGGTGCACGGGCGCGGCGCCCATGCGGCCAGCCCCAACCGCGGCGTGGATCCGATCGTCGCGGCGGCCCACATCGTGACCGCGCTCCAGACGGTCGTCTCGCGCCACCGCGACCCGGTCGAACCCGCCGTGCTTACTATCGGCTCATTCCACGCCGGCACGGCGCGCAACGTGATCCCCGACACGGCCGAGCTCCGCGGCACGTTGCGCACGCTCTCCGAGCGGCAGCGCTCCTCCTCGCGCGCGGCCATCCGGCAGATGGTCGAGCAGACGGCGGCGGCCTTCGGCGCGCGCGCCGAGCTGTGCATCGTGGAAGGCTATCCCGTCAACGTCAACGACGCCGGTCTCCGGGCCTACGTGGAGCGCGTGGCCGTCGCGGCGTTGGGCCGCGGGCGCGTCGTCGGCGATATCCCCGTGAGCCTCGGCGGCGAGGACTTCGCCTACTATTCCCAGTTGGCGCCGGGCTTCTTCTGGCGTCTCGGCGTGGCGCCGGCCGACGGTTCTCAGGGTGTAGAGTCGCTGCACAGCCCGCTTTTCGACTTCAACGACGAGGCGCTCGCGACCGGGGTGCGCCTGCACTGCGGCATTGCCTGGTCCTGGGCGGAGAGGGACGCGCCGTGCTGATGCTGCGGCCGCGCGGGATCCGGGACGCGGAGGAGTGATGTCATGAGCAGGGAACAGCGGTTGTTGGCGGTCGACCTGGGCGCCTCGGGCGGCAAGTGCTTCGTCGGCACCTTCGGTGCCGGGAGCTTCGCGATGGAGGAGATCCACCGCTTCGCCCACGAGAGCGTCACATTCCACCTTGCCGACGAGTCGGGAACGGTCACGGAGCGCACGCACTGGAACGACACGGCGATCTACGGCGAGATCGTCAAGGGGCTGCAGGCCTTCCGCCGCGGGCACGGCCCGGTGCTGGACGCCATGGGCATCGACACCTGGGGCGCCGACGCCCAGTTGATCAGCGCCGACGGCGAGACCCTCGGCAAGCTTTACGGTTACCGTGACCACCGTCTCGACCACATGGTGGAGGCGCTCTGCAGGCGCATCCCGGCCGAGCATGTGTACCGGATCACGGGCATCCACTTCCAGCCCTTCAACTTGAGCAACCAGTTGCTCTGGTTCGCCCTCCACCGTCCCGGCCTGCTCAAGCTCGCCGTCAAGGTGCTGCCGGTGCCCGCGCTGCTCAACTTCTACCTCGGCGGCTGCACGCAGGTCGACTCTACCTGGGCGAGCGTCACGCAGCTCATGGACGCGCGGCGCAACCGTTGGTCGCGCGCCATGCTGCGCGCCGTCGGCGTGCCGGCGCGGCTGCTGCCGGAGATCGTTCCGCCGGGCACGCGCCTCGGCGAGCTGCGCGCGCCGCTGGCGGCCGCTCTGGGACTCAACGCCGCGCCGATCATGGCGGTCGGCTCGCACGACACGGCCAGCGCCTTCGCCGCCGCGCCAGTCGACGATCCACGCGACGCGCTGATCATCAGCTCGGGCACCTGGTCGCTGATCGGGCGGCTGGTCGCCCGTCCGGTCACCACGCCCGACGCCCGCGCGGCCAACC
>CAYRPP010000276.1:0-2839 GCA_964426115.1 uncultured Lentisphaerales bacterium
CGGGCTGCCCGCACCGCCGTCGATCCGGAGCATGCCGTTCGACGCGATCGAGAAGCTGCCGCCCGCCGCGAAGGAGATCTCCTTGCCGGAGGAGAGACATTCGAGTGTGCCGAAGGCGGTGTCGCTGTTGATGCGCGAGACACCGCTTCCGGTGAAGCGGACAACCCCGTCGGCGGCGGATGTGAACGTGGCGTTGTTCGTCACGCTCCAGTCGCCGCTCACGGAGAGCGTCCGGCCGGAGTGGATCGAGAGGTGTCCCCCGTTGCGGACGACGACCGAGCCGACGTCGGTGTCGGTCACGAGCGGCGCGATGTCCGTCGTGCCGCAGATGCAGGCGGGATCCGTGACGAAGTTGTCGATGACGAGCGTGCCTGCGTTGCCGGCCTGGGCTCCGGTCTTGAGATAGACCGTGCCCGCGCCGCCGAACGCCTTCTCGTTCGCGCGTCCGCTGCCGCGCGCGCAGATGGCGCCGGTGTAGGCGCCGAAATCGGCACCGGCGTCGGTGAGCTCGATGGCGATGCGTCCTCCGCCGGATTTCTCATACGTAATGGTCGCGACGGCCGCGCCGGCGGCGCCGTTGGCCATGATGTCGCCTGCGCCGGCGATCGAGGCCGCCGTGATCCAGAGGCTGCCGCCCGCGGCGGACCAGAAAACACCGCTGTTGAGCCCGCTGGCGGTCATCGTGCCGTTGTTGAGGAGCGTTCCGCCGACGTTCAGGCGGATCACCCCGCCGCCGGACTGGCTGTTGACGCCGCCGGAGCCCATGGTGGTCGGGCGGCGGATGGAACCGTAGCAGGCGGCGGCGGTCAGATTGGCGCCATCGGAATAGTACACGCCGCGGCCGCCGTGGCAGGCGCCGTAGTAGATTGGCGACGAGACCGCGCCGGGGCCGTTCTGCTTGGCGTAGCCGAGCCCATCGACGTTGATCTGGCCGCCGGCCGCGATGGTCATGTCGCCGCGCACGGCGAGATTCAACTTGTATCTATCGTCGTACGTGTTCGCGGTGTGTTTGGCCGTGCCGCCGCTGGCGATGGTGAGATCTCCGGTAAAGATCACGGGGAAGTCGGCGATCAGCGTGGCGCCGCTGCCGAGCGTGACGGACGACGATGTGACGGTGAGATTGGTGTATTGCGCGGAGGCGATGTCGTCGTCGGTCACGTAGAGGATGATGTCGTTGAAGGTGAAGTCGTCGTCGACGTGCATCGCCGAGCCCGCGTACATCCTGATCTGCCGGTCCGTCGTGCCGCCGCCCATGAACGTCGTGCCGCGGAGGTCGATGGTCGTCCCGGTACGGACATAGATCCTGACCTTGTTCGTGGTCACCAGCGTGTCGCCGGGATGGAAGGTCGCGTCGCCGCCGGAAAACTCGACATAGGCGTTGTTCTTGAGCACATAGCTCTTCGGGCCGAAGCCGGCGTCCTGCTCGTCGAGGAGGATGCGGGTCTTGAACGCCTCGCTCGTGCCGGTTTCGTTTCCGTCGACGACCAAGATGCCGCCGCCGCGTCCGTCGGCGGCCGTCTCGTAGTAGACCGTTCCCGCGACGCCGCGCTGCGCGTTTCCGGTCCAGGAGCCGACGGCCCGCGCCGAACCCGCAAAGCCGCTGAAGTCGGTCGCCGGGCCGGTCTGCACGAGTGCCACACGCCCGCCGGCGCCGTAATAGCCGCTTGTGACATAGCTGCCGACCGCGCTGACCGAGCCCGTGCCGGCGATGGAGTCGGCGGTCAGCCAGACGCTGCCGCCGGAAGCGCCGTAATACGACTGGATTGTCCCGCTGACATATTTCGTGCCGTCGGCGTCGATGCTGCCGTCGACAACCAGCGCGCCAGCGACGTTGACGAGTATGGCGCCTCCGCCGCACTGACTGTAGCCTTTGCTGCCCGATCCGAGGTTGACCGGCGAGCAGGCCGAACCGTAGCACGGCGCGATGCCGACGTAGGGGCCTCGGTCGCCCTCGCCGCCGTGTCCGGCGCCGCCGTGGGCGGAGGTGGGGGTTCCCGGGCCCTTGCCCACGTCGTAGCCGCGGCCGGTTGTGCTGATCCTCGCCGCCGCGCCGACGGTCATGTCGCCGCCGACGGTGACGCGCAGACGGTAAGTCTCGGCCGAGGAGTTGTCGCGGTGCGTCCAGGTGCCCGAGTTGAGCTTGCAGTTGCCGGTGATGACGAGGTTCGTGAAACCCGAAGCGCCGAAGAGCGTCGCAATGGTGACGGTGCCGGTGTATCCGTCCTGCGTCCAGGAGCCGACCGCGACGTCGAGATCCCAGGTCATGTTCGAGGAGGACGAGGCGGCGAGCACCACTGCGTCGCCTGCGCCGGGCGCCATGCCCCCCTCCCAATTATCGCCGTTGGAAGCCAGGGCGGTGCCACCGCCGCCGGTCCAGGTGATGGCTCGCGCGGAGACGGGCGCCAGCGCCGCGACCGCGCAGAAAACCGCGAGCGAGCAGTTGAATGCGCTGGACAATTTCATGGAATGGCTCCCCATACACAATCTATCCGATAAGCTGAGGCTCTTGCAAAACCCCCTGGTCGCTGCGCCTACTGGCCTGTCTGCCTGTATAGACGTACAGACCGGCTTGCGACCGGGGCGTTTTGTAAATTGAAGCGCCCGGCTGCCTACCGTGGTCTCGCCTGACTCCCCAACCTACGCCCCATCGTCTTCAGCGCGGCAACATACCGCGCGCAAAACCAACGAGAAAAGTATCCCACATTGCGGAGCGTTTGTCTACCCCCCCCCCACCGAAAATAGTTGTAGATTATTGCAGCGCAACATGTTATAAAGGTTTTGCCGCCCGAAAGACCGGGTGTGGACACGTGCAAGGGAGACGACAGCGCATGCAGACCGC
>CAYRPP010000277.1:0-2815 GCA_964426115.1 uncultured Lentisphaerales bacterium
ACCACGAAGGACACGAAGGGCGCGAAGCACGAAAGGGGGAGAGAACGCTCAACGCTCAACGCGCAACGCGCAACGCTGAACGCGCAACGCGGCTCGCTGGGGACAGCTCGCCCTACCTGTTCAGCTGCGGCTCGCTGGGGACAGCTCGCCCTACCTTTTTTGGGCACACTTCAGCGTTGAGAGTTTTCCCCCCCCTGTCGACCCCGGTCGACAACTGCCAACTGCGTTAAACAGCCCTAGCGCTTGCGCACGATGAAGCGGCGGGTCTCGCCCTGAAAGCGCAGGACGGCGGCCTGTGATTCGATGCGCTCGAGCACGAGGCCCTCCGTGCTCTCCTCGCCCACGACCAGCACCTCGCCATTGACGATGGCGGTGCCGCGGCGGCCGCTGCCGACGACGGCGGCGACCTCGACATCGGGCCACACCACCGGCGGGGGCTGGGCAGTGGCGGGGGGTGCCGCAGTGACCGCGGGAGCCGCGATGGCCGCGGGGGACGCGGGGGCCGGGGTGACCACGGTGGCCACGGAAGCCGTGGTGGCCCGCGGGAGCCCGCGGTGATCCGCGGGGAGCCCGGCGGCGGAGGGCGCCGTGGTGGCCCGCGGGAGCCCGCGGTGATTCGCGGGGATCTCGACGGCGGAGGGAGCCGCGGTGGTGGCCGCGGGACGCGGAACGAGTTCCGGCGGCAGAGCCTCGCGCGCGGCTTCCACGCCGGCGACGGTCTGCCGCGCCTGGCGGATGGCCCGGGAGAACCGGTTGGTGGCGTGGGCCGCGGGAGCGGCGGGAGGCGTGCTGGTGGCCGTGCCTCCGGGCCGCCACCGCGCCAACCAGTTTGCGGTCCGCGCGCGGGCGGTGTCGAGGGCCGCGGCGACGGCCCGGACGGGGAGGCGTGTCACGATGGTTGTGGTCCGCAGGAGATAGGCGAGGGCGGCGGCCATGACGAGCAGCAGCATCAGGACCGCCAGACAGACCAGCCGGGGATTGCGGCCGCGCGGGTCAGGCGCGGGTGCGGGGGCCGGTTCGGGGGCCGGTTCGGGGGGTTCGTCGGGGCCGTGAATCGGAATGGGCGCGGGGGGGACGGCGGCATCCGCGGGTTCTGCGGGTTCCGCAGGTTCCGCGGGCACCAGCGGAATCGACTGGACTTCCGAGGCGTCGGGGGTGGTGAGGCGTGACGCGTGAGGCGTGAGGCGTGAGGCGTGAGGCGTGAGGCGTGAGGCGTGAGGCGTGACGGGTGAGGCGTGAGGCGTGAGGCGTGAGGCGTGAGGCGTGAGGCGTGAGGCGGGGGTGGTGAGTGGTGAGTCGTGAGTCGTGAGTGGTGAGTCGTTGGCGGGATCCGGCGCCGGCGTTTCGGGCGGCGGTTGTGGGGGACGGGACAGACGGCGCGGGCGGCGGCCCGCATTGTCAGACGAGAGCGCCATGGTTGTCCCCCTCCGTGCGTGGTTCGGCGGCGGTCTCATCGGCGACGCGGCACGCCTTGTCGACGGCGGCGATCAGTTCAGTGCTCATGAAAGGCTTGGGCAGGAAGGTGTTGAAGCCGTCCTCCGTGAAGTTCAGCCCGACATCCTTCTCGCGGAAGCCGCTCATGACGATGGTCGGCAGGCGCGGGTTGCGGCGGTGCAGGGCTCTGCAGACCTCGATGCCGGAGAGGCCGCCGTTGAGCGTGCCGTCGACCAGGGCGAGGCGGATGCGCCGCGGCTCCTTGTCGAAGAGCCGCAGGGCCTCCTCGCCGCTCTCGGCGGCGATGACCGTGAAGCCCTTGTCGGCGAGGATGATGCCGACGAGCTTGAGGATCGCGGCGTCGTCGTCGGCCACCAGGATGCGGCCGCGGGAGCCGGGCGGGTTTGCCGGGGCGGCGGCGGCGGGAGCCGTGGCGGCGGCGGGAGCAGCGGCGGGGAAGGGGGCTTCGGGGAAGCGGACGCGACCCTCCGCGTCGCGGGCGGCGGGCAGCAGGATGCGGAAGCGGGTGCCCTCGCCCGACCGGCTGGAGACCGCGATGCCGCCGTTGTGGGCGCGGACGATGCCCAGGCAGGCGGAGAGACCGAGCCCGCGCCCCATGGCCTTGGTGGTGAAGAAGGGGTCGTAGATGCGGTCAAGGGTGCGCTTGTCCATGCCGTGTCCGGTGTCGCTGACCTCGATCATGGCGTAGTCGCCGGGCTGCAGCGGGGTGGTCGCGAGGTAGGTGTCGAGCTCGTCGGCGGCGGGGGTGGCGTGGGCCGTGGCGAGGGTGATGGTGCCCGAGAGCGAGGACAGGGCGTCGGAGGCGTTGACCAGGAGGTTCATGACTACCTGCCAGATCTGTGTGGCGTCGGCCTCGACCAGCGGCACCTTGGCGGCGAAGTCGAGGATGAGCTCGGCCTGCGGGGAGAGCGAGCGCCGCATCAGGCCGACGAGGTCGCGCAGGAGCGTGTTGAGATCGGTGATGTCGAAGGTGAAGGTGCCCTGTCCGGCGTAGGAGAGCATCTGGCGCGTCAGGTTCGAGGCGCGGATCATGGCGAGGCGGATGTTCTCGACGGCCTCCCGCGCGGGCGGGGTGAGGGGCTCCTGCATGGCCATGTCGACATGGCCCAGCATGGCGGTCAGGATGTTGTTGAAGTCGTGGGCCATGCCGCGGGCGAGGACGCCGAGGCTCTCGGTCTTCTGCAACTGGGACATCTTCTCCTCGATGCGCGCGCGTTCGTGCTGCGCGAGGTGCCGGGCGGTCATGTCGCGGATCATGACGAGGACGCGGTTGTCGGCGAGGCGCGCCATGCGGAACTCGACCCATGACAAGCCGCCCTGCTCGCGCCGGATGGCCGCCTCGAAGATCTGGGTGCGGTCG
>CAYRPP010000278.1:0-2808 GCA_964426115.1 uncultured Lentisphaerales bacterium
CGCGGCGGCGTCGGCGGTATGGAGAAGGACTGGGACTACTCGCACCGCTACCGCGGCTGGCGCGTGCACTGGCTGTCGGGCGCCAACAGCGGAATGGTCGCGGATATCGGGGAGCTGGACACACGGTCGCTGGTGCTGCGGATGGAGGAACCGCTGCTGGCGGAGCGCGGCGACGGGTTTGCATTCTACCCGAAGCAGGCCAACTGGATGATACACCACAACACGATTACCGACTGCCGCGAGCCGGTCGTGCTCGGCGGGTACGGGAGCGCGACCTCGCTCTTCACGGACAACGTAATCGCGCGCGGGCTGGCCACGAACGTGACGGCGGCCGTCACGATCGGGGGCAATTTCACCGTCGGCAGCAACCGCATCACCGGCTTCGACGAGGCGAACTGCGTTGCCATCGCGGTCCAGCCCGACCCGCTGGGACAAATCTGGCCTTGTGCCCCAGGGGCGAACACGATCATCGATTGCGTGCGCGGGGTCGTCGCCGCAGAGGAATAGACGGAGGAGCGTCAATGGACTCAAACAAGAAGCAGACGCAACGGCAACCGGCGCGCGGGAACGGGAGACCAGCGAAGGGCAAGACGCCAGCGGGCGGCCCGCAGGAGACGGCCTGCGCCTGCCGCGATGCCGAACCGGTGGTGCGCGCGTACCGCGAGGCCGACCTACCGCGGCTGATGGACATCGGCACGCGCGCCTGGGAACGTATCTATGCGGGATTCAGCCAGGCTTTCGGCGAGGAGCTCTTCAAGATCATCGTCCCCGACGTGCGCACGGCCAAGAGCGAGCAGATCCGCCGCCATTGCACCGAGCATCCCGACCGGGTGCTCGTTTGCGAGGTGCAAGGGCAGGCGGTCGCCTTCCTAACTTATAACCTGTGGCAGGAAAAGGGCTTCGGAGAGATCGGAAATAACGCGGTCGATCCCGACTGGCGCCACTGCGGTCTCGCTCAACTGCTGTACGCGTCGGTGTTCGAGCGCTTCCGCGCCGCTGGCATGCGGTTCGCCAGGGTGATGACCGGCCTCGACGAGGCCCACGCCCCGGCCCGCCGCGCGTACGAGCGGGCAGGCTTCAACATTCGTGATCAGTCGGTCACGTACTACCGGAAACTCTGAAAGCGTGTGGATCGCTCCACCAGCGAAGAATTTCCGCCATGGAGCATATAGGCCGCTGCAAAGGAGATAATCCGCCCATGATCACTTTTGGATATGATGGCTCCGTAGACCGGAAGCGCGTCTTACTGCCGGCCCTGTGCCTCTTCATTTTCGGCGTTGTGCATGGCGCCATGGAACGGCCGACGGATGCGCCGGTCGCGGAAGGGCGCGTGCAAGCCACCCGGCACGGCGACAAGATATTTGTGCGCAGCGTTTTCGCGCCCGACAAGGATCTGGTCATCCGCGTCGCCAAGGGGGCCAACGGACAGATCAACTTCGACGGCACGTTCCTCATCGACCCATTGTCGGGAACCGAGGAGGAGGAACTGGGCGACGGCGTCCAGATCCACGGCGCGCGCGACGACGTCACGCCGTGGCACATCAACGGCACCTATATCGGCGCCAACCACGGATGCTCCGACAGCCGCGAGGCGCTCTGCCCGCGCCATGGACTGACGACCGTCGACCTGGGCAGCGAGTGGCTGGACGCCGCCAGCAACAGGTTCGCGCTCATCAAGATCGTCGATGCCGACCGGCTCTGGTTCCTCGGCGAGAACCGCGGCCAGGGCGAGATCTGGGCCTTCAACAAGTTGATCAAGGGCACCAATCTCACCAACACGGCCCGCGGCAGGTCGCTGGCCTGCGTCACCTTGAAGATGACTCAGCTCTGGCCTTCCTGCCGCATCGCGCGCCAGGCGTACCTCGTGGATGGCAAGACCCCGCTGGCGGACCATCAGACGGTGTTGTGCGATTATCTCGACATCGCGGAGGCGTACGACATCATCAACACCGGCGCGCTGCGCGACGACATCGTCATACACCCGGGCGAGAAACGCAACTTCACCGCCGACCACCTGGACGCCGTGATCAGCAACAACATCGTCTACCGCTTCCACGGCAACGGCGCCGTGGTGATCGACCACCGGGCCAGGGCGCTGCAGAGCTTCACACTCGACTCCATGGGCTTCATCCAGTCCGTCAAGCTGATCCAGGGCGCGTACGACACCCACGAGTACTACATACCCAAGACGCTGCCGTTCGAGCAGGACGGCGCGCGCTACGATTTCCGCGCCCTGCAGGACTTCCGCCAGCTCCCGCCGCCCCTCACGCTTAACGCCTCAAACAAGCGTACCGAGTTTCCCGACAACCCGCCCGACCGGTTCATCCATCTGCTGGGCGTGACGGTCAACGGCGCCACGCGCCGCGAGGTGGGCTACGCGTTCGGCTATTCGCTGCTCCGGGGTCTCTCGCGTCCGGCCGAGCGGGCGCGCCAGTGCAAGTCCGCGGTTTCGATCTGGCGGTCGGCCAAAACCTATCCCATGGCGATTGACGCGCAGATGGGCAATCCAATCGCCGCCGGCACCGAGTTCCATTGCGTCGCCTACCGGCACTACTTCAACCCGCTGAGCCATCCTTGCGCCACGTGCTTCTACTGGTACCGCGACAACGGCGCGGTCATCATCCACGCCGATTACCACCAGTCCGTTGCGCGGGATGCAATCACGCTGCCTCCGGGGCTCGCGGGCCGGTCCGTCGAAGTCGTGGAAAAGACTCCCTCCTTCACCCTCTCCGGCTCGTCGGTCGGGAAGGACGGCACGATCGGGGTCTCGGTAGCGGACGGCTACGGGTACGGCGTGCTGAGGGTCGC
>CAYRPP010000279.1:0-2804 GCA_964426115.1 uncultured Lentisphaerales bacterium
GGCCTGCTCGTCGCCGGCGGCAAGCACTACGGCCACATGGAGGTGAACATCACGACGAACGAGACCGGTGGCTGGGAAGCCCGTCTCACCCCGGTGTACGTCTTCGTCACGACCAACGCGCAGGGCGTCGCGCATGGTTTCGAGCGCCGCACCTACGACGACGAAGTGGTCGTCACGAAGTTGGCCTCGCCCCCGCCGCCCCGCTCCACAGGCACGGCGCTGATGGTGCAATAGGGCCGAAGCGGCGCCCTCATTCCGCCAGGGTTCGGAACTTGCAGACCCGGTGGAGCGTGATCAGGTTCGTGTCGTGGCTGTTCTTCGCCACGGTATCGCCTGACCGGCTGAGCACGAGCAGATCCTCGCCGTCGATCAGCATCGAGGCGTAATGCCGCGAGGCCGATGGGGCGGGTCCCTCGGCGACGCACCCGGCCCAGCGCCAGTCGAACAAATTCTTGGAGTGGAAGAGCGTGAGCCGCTGCCGATCCTCGAAGTAGCGCTGGTCGTTCGTCAGCGTCTCGGGTTTCGCCATGGCGGTGCGGCTCTCGGAGGCGATCAGCCAGTAGCGCGCGCCGTGCGCGTCGTAAAGGATGTGGAACTTCATGTAGCCGCCGGGGAACGGCACGAACAGCAGCGGCGTGCCGTCCGGCTGCGGAACCGTCTCGAGCACCAGCGTCCCGTCGCCCTGTTCGCGGCCGCGCAGCACGGCCGCGACGTTGCGCGACTGCATGCCTCCCAGACGGAGGAAGAGCAGGAGCGACCGTCCCTCCGGATCGTGGAACTTGTGGTTCGGATCGTGAACCCGCACGACATTTGACTCCAGCCAGCACGACGGCTGGATGCCGAACAGGTTGGGCGTCCGCGGCACGGTCGCCTCGAACGTCAGTTTGTTCGAGAAGGTCCAGCTGGCGGGATCGCACAGGTCGGCGGATTCGTCCGCCCGCATAAGCAGCGGATCGCCGCCGGCCCAGCGATCGGTGAACGGCATATGTTCCATGCTCAGGTAGAGCCTGCCGCCGTGGTGGTCGACGGCGCAAGGCGCCTGGTGCCAGCGATTCACGGCATCCAGCACGGAGGGCTCCGACCAGGACTCGCCATTGTCGTCGCTGCGCGAGATCAGCAGCCGGCCGCTGTGCCCCAGTAGATAGAGTCGGGCGCCGGCCCGGAGGATGCGCGCATGCAGCATCGGCAGCCGGCCCGTCAGGCGCCAGGTCTTCCCGTGATCGTCGGAAACCTGGATCTGGCACTGGTTGGAGCCGTAGTCGCCATGGTCGGACTTGGGTCCCGGGATCTGCCGCAGGCCGGGGCCGGCGATGTCGTAGCTCAGAAGGATCCGACCGCCGAACCCCTGCGTGATCCAGGGCGAATAGCAGTAGAGGTCGTTAGGGGCTGGAGAACGGTAGATGACTTGTTCCGCCTGGCTGATCATTTGCCTCTCCTTGCCGCGGCCGCAGGCCTCCCGGGGAACTGCGCGCGGATGGCGAGTTTGCCGCCGGCCTTGATGTCGGCGGTGCGCTCGCCCCAGGGGGCGACGATGCGGAAACGCCCGGCGCGGTCGGCGCGGAGCGACACGGTGCAGGTGTTGCCGCTCCAGCGTAGGTCGACGGTGAGACCGCCGCGGGCGCGCAGGCCGGAGACGCGGCCGCCCGTCCAGTTCGCGGGCAGGGCGGGGAAGAGGCGCACGAGGGTGCGGCCGTCGTCGGTCGTCTCGTGGCTCTGGAGCAGCATTTCGGCGACGGCGGCGGTGGCGGCGAAGTTGCCGTCGATCTGGAACGGCGGATGAGCGTCGAACAGGTTCCGGTAGACGCCGCCCCCGTGGTAGCCGCCCGGGCCGGGCGACACCAGGGTGAGCAGGTGGTGGAGAATGCGTTCGGCGCGTTCGCCCTCGAGAAAACGGGCGCGGAGCAGGGCGCGCCAGCCCATCGCCCAGCCCGTGCTGAGGTCGCCCCGGACGTTGAGCGAGCGCCAGGCGGCGTGGAAGCATTCGGGGTTGCGCAGGCTCGTGAACTCCGCGGCGGGATAGACGCCGTAGAGGTGCGAGACATGGCGGTGGTGCGGGTCTTTGTCGGGGAGGTCGCAGCCGAATTCCGCCAGCCGGCCGTCGGTCAGGATGCGCGGCGGGCGGAGGCGCGGGAGCTGGGTCGCGAGCGTCGCGAGCACGGCATCCTTCTTGGTGTCGATGCCGAGGACTGCGGCCGCCTCGAGGCATGTCTCGAAGAGTTCGCGGATGATGGAGAGGTCCATCTGGCTCCCCTCGCCGCAGGTGCAGTCCTCGCCGGTCTCCGGATCGATGAATCCATGTTCCGGAGAGGTCGAGGGCGAGGTCAGGAGCTCGCCGCCGGCGCCTTCGACGAGCAGCGCCGAGAGAAACTCCGCCGCGCCGCGCATCGTCGGAAACCACTTCTTCAGATAGGCCTTGTCGCCCGAGAAACGGTAGTGCTCCATGATCTGGCGGCAGACCCAGCCGCCGCCGACGGGCCAGTAGGCCCACCAGGGGCAGCCGCTGGCCGGACCGGCGAAGCCCCAGATGTCGGAATTGTGGTGGAGGCACCAGCCGGGGAGCCCGTAGACCTTCGACGCCGCCACCGCGCCCTGCCGGGCATAGACCCCAAGCTGCGCCTCGTAGGGTTCGAGGCACTCGGCAAGGTTGGCGGTCTCGACCGGCCAGTAGTTCATCTCGGCATTGATGTTGAGCGTATAGTTGCTGCCCCAGGGCGGGTTGAGCATGTTGTTCCAGATGCCCTGGAGGTTTGTGGCGCGGGTGCCGGGGCGCGAGGAGGCGATCGTGAGGTAGCGGCCGAAGTTGT
>CAYRPP010000280.1:0-2795 GCA_964426115.1 uncultured Lentisphaerales bacterium
AGGGCACGCATGATTTCGAGTCATGTGCATTCAACCAGGCTCTGCCACCCCTCCGCGGGTGACGGAAGCCGACCGGCTCCGCCGTGCGGCAAACCGGGGTCTCCGTAGAAGATGGCGTAATATAGGCGAAAGGCCGTCGGAAGGCAAGCGGTTATCGTGAGGCGGGAGGCGGCGGGAGGCGTGAAACGTGATGACGCGTCCACCCCGACGACAACGCCTCCTGCGCCATCGTCCATTCTCAGTGCGTATTGGGGAAAAAGGTCTTCAAGGCTCGTCGATAAACATGATGTAGTCGCAGACGCGCCGCTCAGAGCCTGGAGTCATCGCTGTACGTCCGTCGCTGGGGTGGTTCATGATTTTTGGGTTGCCATCCGCTTCGCGTATGGCCATTACGGACGAACCGCCGCCGTCCAGGTTGACGATTCTCTGTACGCCGAAGGGTCTGGCGAGTTCCCACTGCTCGACGAAGGCGATACCTGACGAGTCGCCCGCGCGTCCGTCCACGACGCATACGACCGTGACGCCGTTGGTGTTTTGCCCGACGAACGAGCGCGGGGCGAAACTCTTGCGGCGAGCGGCGGGATCCGCGTTGCGACGCGACATATCTCTTTCGTTGTTGCCATCGCACGAGAGACAGTTGTCGTATTGGTCGAGAATCTCCTGCGTGTATTTTGTGATTATCGGCATTCCGTGCCGATTGAATGCGAGCGCGGTATCGCCGCCCGGATTGACGCCGGGTGTGAGCTTGCCGCCGTTTTTAGTGGAATTCCACGGGGTCGACGGATCCTCCAGCTTGTGATATCCGCCGTTGACTACGGCGAACACATCGGATCTCTCATCCAGCATCGAAGATGGACGCCGGCGGCGGGCGCCGCTATAACCGAGTTCCATAGTAAAAGTTTTCGAGACATGTTTCCAGTCAATGATGAGGTAGTTGACCCGGAGCGGACCGTCGCCGAACGGGTTCTCAAGATGGAAACGGCGATGGGTGACACCGGGTTTCAGGACGACTCCTCCGCTATCCTCAAGAGCCTTGAAGTTGAGTATTTCCTGCGGGAATGGAAATGGATTATACGCGGTCTTGGCGGCCCCGGTGCTTATGCTGAGGACGCCGCCTGTCTTGTCCGGTGCCGGTGCGGCTACGACCGGGGCGTTCTCGGAGATTTGTCTTTTCGCCGCCCTGCCCATGTCGCGGTTGTACGACTCGATGTAGAGGGTGTCGCCCTTCAGGTATTCCTGGCGTCCGTGTCCGTCGGCGCGAAGCCCCTTGACGATGATGATCTTGCGAACCTTGGTGGCCTTCAGCGTCTCGTCGGGAAGGGTCGAGCAGTGAATCGCGATAGCGCGGCGCGCGTTGGCAACCTCCTCGTCGCTCGGCGAGTCGCCCTCGACACCGGTGTCGCTGGCCGTCAGCGCGCGGCACGCAATGCCGGACGCCGCGAAAGCGGACATGGCCTTCTCCTCGTCCATATATTCGAGGACAAGGTTCTTGTATGCGCCGAAAGTGCTCTTTGGAAACTCGCTCGAGACGGCGTCGAGCGCGGTGGCCAGATCCTGCCTGAACGCCGTGTCGCCGCGTGTGCGGGCGACTGCGCCCTGCGGGTTCTCGACGAACGCGCGGAAGGCGGAGGCGATGCGCGCTGTCTGCTCTTTTCTCTGCTTGGCGTTGCCGGTCAGGCGTTTGCGGCATATCTGCTCCATAAAAGTCTCGATGACCAGATGGGCTTGCGAGTCATTGATCGTGAGAGTGTTGAGCTTGAAGCACTCCTCGCGTGCCGGCGGCTTGTCGGTGAACACAATCCTACGGATGCCGACATATTGGAGAGCGCCCGGCGGGAACGAGAGCGCGGTATAGACCGTGAGCCTCTGGCGGTGCAGTTTCGAGGGATTGTTGTTGGCGAATTCGCATCTGATTCCGAGGTGCTTGACCGGGTCCAAAACCTGATCTTTTATGGCAGCGAGCTCCTGTGGTGAAAAGCCGTATAGCTCCTTCCAGAAGCCGATGCCGCCGGCCAGGGTGTCGGAGGTCATGTTAACGACCGCATAGAAGCGGTTGCGCAGCTCCGGCGACACGGCCAGTGCCTTCTTGTTGGCCTCGACCTTCGCGGGGTTCGAAAAGTGAAGGAATATCTGCGCCCTGTCCTCCGCCGCGGAGTCCTGCCCCTTGTCCGACGCGAAGTCGGCGAGGAATTTGTCGCGGTTCGCGTCACACTCTAAAATCTGCGAGAAAGAGAGGTTGTTCCAACTGGCGTTGCGGACTCCCGGCTTGAAGAAGAACCCCTTGGGCGTGCGCGGCTCCCAGAAAAGCGGGGCGTGGGTGTACGGATCGCAGGCCTGATAGAGGTAGCGCGGAAAATCCGTGACGGCACCGTGACGGACGAGAATCGTCGTGTGCGAGAGGTGCGGGTAGCTGGTGACCGTCAACTTGATCTCCTTGAGAACCGAGTGCGCGACGAAATTCCAGCCGTAGCGGTTGAGGAATCCGAATATCACGTCGAGATCGGCATAAAGGTCTTTCATCATCAACGTTTTGCCGTCGATATCCTTCCTTTCGTTAATCGCCTCGGCGAACTCGGATATGTCGATCGTTATGCCGAAGTTCCGGGCGTAGCTGGCGTACTTTTCAGAGACGGACAGGCTTCCCCTACCCGTGATGTTATCCAATGGTCCGGCGATGATTTGAGAAGCCGAAAGCAATGCGGCAGAAATAATGGCGAGTATTTTTTTCAAAGTATAAAAACTTTATCAGACACAAGACACACGGGCAATATTAAAGAGATTCCGTCACAGTGCAC
>CAYRPP010000281.1:0-2775 GCA_964426115.1 uncultured Lentisphaerales bacterium
CTGAAGCCGGTACTCCGACGGGAGGTCCGTGCCGGTGAACCCTCGCGTCGGAGTCCCGCCTTCAGGCGGAAGCCGTCCAGGGGCTTCAGCCCCGCCTCTCGCAGGTCCATGGGCCCATCAGCATTCCGCCCGCCATCATGCGCTTCTCGCGCCCCCCCTGTGGCTAGCCGATCACCCGAATACCCTCGGCCACTCTTTCACTGCCCCCAATCCTACTGTATAATGGGGGCCAGCCAGGGGAACCGGCGTGTCACCGGGCAAGCCTATGGGACGCTAGTGAAAACGAACCATGAATACCAATGCCGAGGAGATAATGGCCGGTTATTACGAAAAACTAGCGGAAGTCTACAACGATGTCCCGGCTGGATGCTTCTGTAACGACGAGCCGGCAGGCGCGTGCAAGCACGACGCGTACTGGAAAGGTGCTGTGTCCCTGGCTCCGCTTTCCCCTTGCGGGCGGCCCAGCGACAAGCCCGACGGCAACACCGCCATGTACGCCTGCCACGACTGCGCCAACCTCTATCTGCTTTTCGTTACGCGTCAGCCAACTGCCAGCGTTGCGCGGGCCGCTGGCTGACGGGAAGGAATCCCCATGCAAAGGCTCGATTTCCACGTCCACTTCAACACCGCTGATCCCGAGCGGATCGACCTGTTCGCCGCCGAATGCCGCCGGCGGTCAACGATCGCCGCCCTTTCGGGAGGCCCCCGCTACGGCGGGCACGACTACATCCCGAACGAGCAGGTCCTGGCCATCTGCCAACAGCATCCGGACTGCATGTTGCCGCTCGCGAAACTCGACCTCTGGGACAAGACCGACATTGACCAGGTTCAGCGGTACGTCGAGGCGGGCTTCAGGGGGTTTAAGTGCATCTATCCCTATTTCGAGTACGACCACGATCTCTACATGCCGGTCTATGAGGCGGTCGAGAAGAGCGGTTTGCCGATGCTTTTCCACACGGGCAACTACCGCCCGAATCCCGCGGACATCGTCTACCGGCGCCCGGTGCTCCGCAACATGGAACCGCTGTGCCTCGACCGGATCGCGCGCTCGTTCCAGAATCTCCATCTCGTGATGGCGCATCTCGGCACGACGGTCTGGCGTCACGAAGCCGCGGAATACATCAAGATCCACAAGAATCTCTACGCGGATCTGGCAGGTAGCGGCAGTTGGAAAGCCCTTTCGGCGGCGGAACTCGCGGCACTCATGAAGCTGTGGCTGCCGGGGGGCGCCCCGGACCATGCGAACTTCGCCAAACTGGTTTACGGCTCGGACGCCTATATCGACCATCCCCATTTGATCGGCGAAGCTCAGGACTGCTACGACGCCCTGCTCGCCGACAACGCGGTTCCGGCGGAAATCCGCAAGGCTGTCATGGGCAAGACCGTCGCCGGCTGGCTCGGCATCCAGCTCGACGACTGAGTGCCATTTCATGACCCGTTTCAACCGGGTCATGTCTCTCCCGGACTTGAGGGCTTTCCTGTAATCTCCATCATTTCAGAGGCTGGCACGGAAAACACCGAGACGCCGCCGAACGCGAGGCCACCCTTGGCGACACCGCCGAGTGCAATCCAACCTTCGCAATGTCGCCAATGGCGATGATGCCGTGCGCGTGACCGCGCATATCGTTCTTCTCGGGATCGGACCCGATCGCGATGTCCACGAGAGGCAACCCGCAGAGCGCCTTCTCGGAGCGCTTGCGAATACCGCGACAGACTTGCTGTTCCATATTCATTCTCCCGTGTCCAACGCCTGGGGTCAGGCGCGAGCTATTGCGAGTCGCCTGCACCCGTTGGCCTGATTGTCCCTCGTTCCCTTTCTCGTTCACGTACCCGTACCCGTACCCGTACACGACTTCACCTTCGCGGCCCCTTCGCGGCCGCTCCTTGGGGACAGGAAAATTACTGCTACAATCGCGCGGTCGGCAACCGGGCCGACCGTCCGCTCAATAGGGTCGGGGATGCGGCCGACTACCGGTTCTGCTCCTACGGGCGCTGGCGGCAGAGCGGCCGGCACCCCTTCGCCGCCGCCCTCGAGGCGCATCTGATTCCCTCGCTGCCCGACCCGTTCCAGACGATGTCGCCGCTGGCGATCAGGAAGGAGATGACCAGATCCCTGACTGACTGCGACACCGAGGCGTCAACACGCCCTCGCGGCCCGATCCGAACGCGGTGCGCTCGCGCGCCGCAGTGTGATAGGCGTGGCCTCACCCCGCCCGGCTCACCCGGCTGCAACTATCCCCAGAACCGATCGGTCAGATAGTCGTTCATTTGCCGGGCATGCACTCGACAAGGTCGCTCATCCTCGGCATCCGATCCCTCCCGGACTTCCCGCCGCAAACCAACTGAACAACCGCGCCGCCTTTGCCGCTATTTCTCTGTCCCCATTGTCCCCCTCTTCCGGTAGGCCTCCGCCAGGTTCGGCCCTGTCTTGCGGTCGAGCACGTAATGGCAGACGCCCGGGAAGCCCGCCCAGCGCACGATCGCGGCGAGCTCGCGGATCTTCTCCGGCGTCGCCTTGCCGTCCGCGAGGCCGACGGAGGGGTAGATGCGCGTGCGTGGGGACGCCATCGCCGTGCGCGCGAGGTTGATCACCTGCCCGCGCAGCACGTCCGGATTCTGCCCGTAGGTCATCGGACAGACGAAGTCGAGCAACCCTTCGCGGCACCAGCTGCGCCACGGCTGCGCGTGGTAGATGTGCTCGTCGACGCCCGGGAAGACCGCGGCGGAAATCTCGCACGTCGGATTCACCTCGCGGACGGCGGCGACGCCCTTGCG
>CAYRPP010000282.1:0-2767 GCA_964426115.1 uncultured Lentisphaerales bacterium
CGCCATCGAGGCGCCGAAGACCGACTGGAAGGACCTGCTCGAGATGTTCAAGGACGCGCTGGCGCACGAGAAGAAGGTCACCGCCTGGATCAACGAAATCAACGATCTGGCCGTCGCAGAGAAGGACTACGCCACGCAGAACATGCTCGTCTGGTTCATCAACGAGCAGATTGAGGAGGAGGCCAACGACAACGACGTGATCTGGATGCTGGAAATGAGCGCCGGATCGAAGAGCGCCCTCTTCATGGCCGACAAGACCCTCGGCAAGCGCAAGGACGACTGAGCGTTGCTCACCTTACATCGCGCCGCACGAAGTGCTCGCGCAGGTAGGTCACGGCGCTCTCCAGCGACGGCAGGATCTTGGTGCAGTAGCGCACCATCCAGGGCGAGCACTCCTGGAACGAGAAGGGCGAGAAGGCCACTATGAACTTGCCCAGGTCGTGGGCCGCAAAGAAAACCTCCATCGAGGTGCCGATGGAGGGCTTGTTGTAGTTGACCAGCAGGATGTCGGCGTCGCGGACATCCTGCAGGTCGAACTCCACGATCTCGTTGGAGCTGTCGACCTCGCGATCCTTGAAATCGCGCCGCATGGGATCCAGCAGCACGAAGTCCGTGCTCAGTGCCTTGGTCGCCCGCACCCGCCACGTCGCCGCCGCCTCTGGATGCTCGTCCATTATCGGCCCGCTCAGGTATATCTTCTTCCGCATGTAATTGATGTTAGCCTAAGCCTACCGCACCGCGCAAGCGCAAGAGCGGATGAGCGGATGCACAAGAGCGGATGCAGCTTGATTTTTTCGTCGCGTGAGTGCAGAATTCTTTTGACTGACAGGGGAAGTATCTTGTCGGCAGCATTGGAACCCAT
Organism: uncultured Lentisphaerales bacterium; assembly: GCA_964426115.1. Taxonomy (GTDB): domain Bacteria; phylum Verrucomicrobiota; class Kiritimatiellia; order RFP12; family JAAYLN01; genus JAAYLN01. The sequence continues at coordinate 863 of CAYRPP010000282.1, forward strand.
CCAAAGGAAAATCGCATGAAAAGTACGACAAGCGCGACGCAGAAACCTAAGGCCCCCACCCGGCGGATCGTCTTCAGCGTGAATGCCGAGCCGGGTAGCGCGGTCGCCGTCGCAGGCGACTTCAACAACTGGAATCCCGATGGTAAGAAGCTGACGGACAAGAAGGGCGACGGACGATTCACAGTGACCATGAACCTGGCGCCCGGCGTCTACGAGTACAAGTTCATCATCAACAAGACCTGGTGCGTCGATCCCGCCTGCAAGGACTGGGTGCCCAACAGCCTCGGCACGCTGAACAGCGTCCTGCACGTCGAGTAGGCGGACGCCAGTCGTGATGGCGACATCCGGTTACAGTGTATGCCCGCCCGTGCTGGGCGTGACACTGGGCGATCCCGCGGGGGTCGGCCCCGAATTGGTTTTGCGCCTGCTGGGCGAACCCGCCCGGTGCGAAGGGATCCGTCTCGTCGTCTACGGAAGTGCGGGGCTTCTGCACGAAGTCTCCCGTGCGGCCGGGATTCCCTGGCCCGCGCGCCTCATGGTGGTGCCCGCCGCCGATCCGCTGCTCCTGCCGCCGGGAACCGATCCGGTGCTGAGCGACACGCCGGTCGCGGCGCCGGTACAACCGGGACGGGCGCATGCGGCGTGCGGCCGCCTGTCAGTGGCATGGATCGAGGCCGCCGTGAGGGATGCACGCCGCGGCCTGACAGGCGCCATCGTCACCGCGCCCATCTGTAAGGCGGCCTGGCAGGCCGCCTCGATCCCCTTCCCCGGCCACACCGAGATGCTGGCCCGGTTGACGGACACGGACGAGGTGCGGATGTTCTTCTGGAGTCCCGGCCTGGCGGTCGGCCTCGTCACCATCCACCTGGCACTCTCCGCCGTGCGCGAATGCCTGACGACGGAGCGCGTGCTGCAGACGATCCGGTTCGTGGCCAATGCCATGCGGAGCGCAGAGGTTCCGCAACCGCGGATCGGCGTGCTGGGATTCAATCCCCACGCGGGAGAGGGCGGGCTCTTCGGCGATGCCGAGCAACAGGCGATCCGGCCCGCGATCGCCGCCGCGCGCGGCTTGGGGATCGAGGCCGATGGGCCGCTGGTGCCGGACACGGCTTTCCGCGACGGTGCGCGTCAGCACTATCACGCTTTCGTCGCGATGTATCACGACCAAGGCCTGATCCCCTTCAAGATGCTGTCGTTCGACGAGGGAGTCAACGTCACGCTGGGGCTGCCCTTCTGCCGGACATCGCCCGATCACGGCACGGCCTTCGACATCGCCTGGCAGGGCCGCGCCTCGCCATCCAGCCTCTTCGCCGCGGTGCGCTACGCCCGCGAGCGCCTGCTCCATAGTACTTGGACCTGATTCCTAGATTCAGCCGATTTCCGCGAGGATGAAGTCGCTCATATGAAGGGAGTATCCCCGGATTTGTCCCTTCGGGGCATCGTCGACGATGTAGTTGACAATGTAAATCTCTCCGTCCTCGAACTGAACCCAACCCGAGTATCCCGTATCGCTCGCCGCCGACCGGTCGAAATCGATCGGCAGGATTCGCGTGTGCGCATCGCCGCGCGCAGCGGCCAGAGCTGATTCCTTGTCCGTCAGCGCGGCGAAGAAGTTCTGCGTCCGCCACCCCGTTCATCCCTTCCCGCCCTGCATGAAACGGTGCGTGATCAGGATGTTTCCATTCCGGAGGTGGCCGGCAACGGGCCGATGACACCCCGGAATCGGAAACGGAATCACGGGCCCACAGTTCTCTCCCCGATCGGTCGATATCGTCTTTTAGCAGTCCCATCCCCGTCCGGAGTTCTCGCGGTGAAAAGCATCGACTGAGATGCATTATTCACTTCAGCCGGAACATCGATATGGACGGACCTGATTGATATGTCAAGCGAATACAAGAAAATATT
>CAYRPP010000283.1:0-2760 GCA_964426115.1 uncultured Lentisphaerales bacterium
AGAGGCCGCGGTCGAGCGCGGCGCAGGTCTGGGCCGCATGGTGCTGGATCGGCGTGGCGAGCACGATCAGCGCGGCGGGCACGTCCGCGGCCAGGAAGTCGCCGAGATCCTTCCAGACCGGCACGCCGCGCGCCCGGAGGTCGTCCATGTCGGCGGTCCGGCCGGGCGCGGGTTCGACCGCGCCGACCAGACGCATGGCGCCCTGCGCGATCGCCGGACGCATTAATTCGAGATAGGAGGCGCCGTAGCCGCCCACTCCGGCAAGGACAACATCAACGCTCATCGTGTGCCGATCCTCCTTTTCTTGATGCTGGCGGGACGTGCCGCAGGCGCGCCGGTTGCCGGAGACTGTGCACCGGCGTCCGTAGGCGAGACCAGGCAGAAGCCATCGACCGAGAGGCTTCCCGTTGCGGACACGAAATCGAGTTCGTTGAAGATTGAACGCGTCAGCGCGTCGGGCGGCAGACGGCACTGGAACGGCGCGCCCCCGGGGGTGGCCGTCGCCGTCCAGACCCACTGCCGGTTGAGCGTCACGATCACGGTCGTCGGCGCCTCCGCCCGCAGTGTCGCCTGCGCCACCGGAAGCCGGCGGGCCAGATCCGACCGGAAGATCCGCGGCGCGAGGCGCGCCGGAGCCGGCGGCTTCAGCCGCATCAGCGTGTAGGTGTCGTCCTTGTCGACGACCTCGGCGACCTCGGCGTAGAGCCGGACGAGATCGGACGGTTCGCCGGCCGCGGCCGGGTGGATGAAAGGCGGGAAACGCTCGCGCACGCCGACGGCGGCGAAGGTCGGATCGTTGCCGTCGATGAGCAACAGGGTTTCGGGCCAGATGTTGGCCAGCAGGGCGTGGACACGCGCCGCGTCGTGGTTGCCAACCGCCGCCTGGATCTTGCGCGCGTAGAGCGGCCGGAAGCCGCCCCAGCCGTATACAGAAAGGTGGCGTTCCCGCAGCAGGGCAAACATCCGCATGCTTTCCCGGTAGCGATCATCCATCGGCAGCATGGCCAGTGAAAAGGGCGTGCGCCGCCCGTCGAGCCGGCGGAGGACCGGCGAGTCGGCGGCGCGCTCGACGGGCCGGAAGCCCCACTGGGGGATGTAGACGTTGGCCGACTCGATGCCGGACACCGCCAGCAGCAGGAGCGCCAGCAGCCAGCCGGCGGCCGGTCCGGCGCGGCCCCGCGAGGCGCACACGCGGCAGAGGCGGTCGAGCGCCGCGGCGGCCGCGACAACCAGGAAGAGGAGGACGATGACGCCGAAACGCGAGGCGACGCGGAAACTGGCGAGCATCGGCAGCCAGTGGCGGTAGGCGCTGCAGTAGAGGGTGTTGGGCGTGTGGGCGATCGTCTTCCGGATGGTCTCGCCGTAATCACCGACGGAGAGGCTGGGGCCCAGGGAGAGGAAGAAGCTGAAGACCGCCGCCGCCAGCAGGCCGAGGATGAAGCGGTTCCGGTCGCTTGACGGCACGGGGAAGAGGCAGAGAACGGCCGCCAGCAGCACGCTGAGCATCGCCAGCAGATCCCAGGCGCGCAACATCGGCGCCGAGGCGAGGCCGATGCGGTTCTGCAGCAGCAGCGTGACCACCGCGAAGCCCAGCCCCGCGAGCACGGAAGCGTAAAGCACGCTCCTGAACCACCGGCCGGCAGCCGGATGGCGGAAGGCCCGCCGGCCCCAGCCCGCGAGCGCCAGCAGCGCGAGCAGCAAGACGGGCAGGGTGGGATAGAGGCTAAATTCGTCCAGTCGGGCGTTGAAGCGCCACGGCGTCCATCCATTGAAGGGCAACAGGTAGCCAAGCGGCTGTGCGGAGTGGTGGACGACTTCGGTGATCGAGCGCTGCATGGCGCCGCTGGAGCGCTGCAGAAGGTAGGGGGTCAGCAACGGATGAAGCAGGGCACCGGCGGTTAGCAGCCCGGCGCCGGCCGCGATCCAGAAGCGGCGCGACAGGAGCCGCCGCCGCGCCGCGGACAGGCAGGCGGCCACGATGAACGGTGCGGTGAGCAGCAGGAAGACGGCCTGGTAGAGCTCGCAGACGGCCTGCAGCCACCAGGCGCACGCCAGCCCGATGCCGTCGGCCACCCGCTGGCGGCGCAGGAAGCGCAGCAGGAAGAGGTAGAAGAGCGGCAGGGCGAAGATGAGCTGCATCTGGAACTCGACCATGTAGCTGATCCGGTGGGGCAGGGTGCAGAAGAGCAGGCTGCCGTAACCTGCGGCCGCGCGTCCGAGGCCCAGCTCGCGCAGCAGCGCGTACATGCAGGGTGCCGAGAGCGCCCAGAAGAGTACCAGCACGACATGGTAGACCAGTTCCGAAGGCCAGGCGGTCCACCGGAAGAGCGCCGCCGCCAGCAGTGCCGGCGGCCACTGGAGCGCCTCGAAGTAGAGCGCGCCGGCATGCGGATAGAGCACGTTGGCCTCGCTGGCCGTCAGGAAGATGTCGCCCCGGAGGATGTTCCGCGCCATGAATTCTAGCTTCCAGGCGTGGAAGGGCGGATCCCAGTGGGCCAGGAACTCTCCGCTGAAGTGCGCGGCCCACGGCCACGTCAGCAGCAGGATGGCGCCAGCCGCCGCGACGAACGTCAGGCAGCCGGGCAGGCAGGCCCGGACCAGGCGACGGGCCAGCCGGCGGAAAAACAATGACCGGGCGTCGGACATGGGTACCGGATGCAATCAGGAGTGGTGGCGGTTATCTTATTCCGTCAGACGGAAATCGGACAGCGAAAAGGGAGACTCGCCGTCGAAGACGATCCGGTTGGGTTCGGTCGCGGC
>CAYRPP010000284.1:0-2752 GCA_964426115.1 uncultured Lentisphaerales bacterium
CCGGCTCGTCGACGATCTCCGCCACGATGCCGTATTCCTTGGCTTCGGAGGCCGTCATGGTCAACTGTCTGCCCTCGGCGAAGCCCTCCGCGATCGTCTCCGCCGGCACGCCGCGGGCCTCCAGGGCCGCGCGGATCGGCGCGTTGATCCGCTCCAGCATGGCCGCCTGGTCCTCGGCAGCCTCCTTGCCGCCGATCACCACGCCCCAGGCGCCGTGCCACAGCAGGATGCTGTTGTGGTGCGCCCGGACGGGCACGCCCTCGCCGGCCTGCGCCACGATGAACGCCGCCGCCGAGGCCGCGAACGCCCCCACCGTGATGCTCTTGCGGCCCTTGAAATCGTGGAACGCGGCCAGGATCTCGTTGGCCGCCACGACGCTGCCGCCCTGGCTGCTGATGTACAGCTCCAGATCCTCGTCCGCCGCGGCCGCCTGGGCGATCTGCGCGCGCACCCGGCTCTCGGGCGTGAACATGCCCCGGTCGATGTAGCTGGCAAGCCAGTCGATGTCATAGGACGCATCGACGATCACGCCGCGAAGTTCTACTCTGCGCTTGTTTTTCATTTTCCGTCTCCGTCGTTGCCTTCCGGCGCGCCGACCGGCGCGCCCGCCACAGTCTCCAGCAGCGAGAGCGGTATGCCCATATCCCGCGCCAGCCGGATCTCCTCGCCCAGTTGCGCGAAATGCTCGCGCCAGTGCGGCCCGATCAGCTCGCGGTAGAGCGCCAGGCCGTTTTTCAGCCGCTGCGCCGTCGCCGCCTGTTCTTTCTGCTCGTCCACCGCCGGCATCTTCGGGTACTGCCACGCGATCGAGGCCGCCCAGCCCTCCGGCGCGGGCTCCGTGATATGGCCGTGCGCGATGCCCCAGCGTATCGCCTGGATCGCTCCCCAGTCCGAAAAGCTATCCTCGAGGAACTGCTGGAAGTCCGCGAAGGTCATCCACGTCATGCACATGTCGCCGCGGAAGGCGGTGTAGGACGTGTCGGCCCGCATGCGGGCGTAGGCGTGGGCGAGTCCGAAGGCCGCCCCTGACACGTCCGTCGTGTAGTCCAGGAACGGCGCGAGATTGTTGTTGGGGCGGTTGGCCGGGTCGAACTCCACCTTGTCGCCCGCCTGCATGTAGTCCACGTTGCCGCCGGTGTAGCGCTCGAGGGCGTCGGCCGCGACCTGGTCGGCCTCGTCGGGGGTCAGCGGCGCCGGGGCGTCGCCGGACGTCACCTGGTCCGCCGCGGCGGCGAGGTCCGCGAACCCGGAAGGCTCGTCGCTCTCGCTGGATTCCTTCTCGTAGACCGTCGCGTAGCGCGAGGCCGCCAACTTGGTCGTCTGCAGCTCGTAGCCCAGGATCTCGTGCGAGTCGAGCATCGTCTGCATGGCCGTCACGGCGTCGCCCACGCCGCGCCCCTGGCGCAGGCGGAACTTGCGGCGCACATGCACCCAGTTGACGGCGTCCTGCGGCGCGTCCGGATCGCGCGTCAGGATCACCGCGTGCTTGCGCTCCGTCTCCGTGGCGCCGCGGTTCCGCGAGCAGATCACGCCCACCTTCCGCCCATGGCGGTCGAAGATCACGCCCGCCGCCTGCGTGAACCCCGCCTGCTTCAGCGGAGCGAAATCCGCCTCGGTCAGGTTGCAGATCTGGTCGGCCTCCCAGAACGCCAGGCGTCCCGTGCCGCCCGGCCGGCCCGAGAGGATCCCGTCATCGAACACCGCCACGAAGTCGCCCTCGTGCGCGATCGCGTAGACCACGAGCTGCAGGCACTCCCGCCAGCTCGTGCCGTCCAGGAAGTCGGCCGCCCGCGCCCAGACCGAGTTGAACCAGTTCTGGGCCTCCGTGAAGAAGGGGCCCGTCGCGTTAAACCGTAGCTTGCCATAGCTTCCGACGACGTTGACCCGCATCGTCTTCGCCAGGCCGCGCGCCTGCGGCATGTTGCGCTGCGAATCGCGGACCAGGTTGAGGCCCATCAGCCGCTGGCGCGGCGGCAGCACATGTTCCTCGCCGCCCGTCTCGATCCGCGCCTGGCGCCGCTTGCGCCCGCCCGCCGCGTTCGTCGGACTGGCGGTCACGTCGTACTGCGCCCGCACGGCCGGCAGTCCCGAGGGGCCCAGGATCACGCCCCGCGTCACGCGGGCTGCACTGCGGTCTGTGGCGATCACGGCCATGTCAGCCAAAATCCGGCGACGTGCGCCGCCGGCCTCCACGCAGGATCCGTCCGCGCTCGCGGCGCAGACGCGAAATCTCGGCCCGGTACTGATCCGGCGTCCAGCGCGTGTAGCTCTGGCTCGCCCCGCTCGATCCCTGCGACGCCGACGCCGCCCCCGAGGTCAGCGCCTCCTCGAGCGCCGCCTCGTAGACGGCGATCCGCCGCTCGATGTCCCGCAGCTTTGTCAGTTTCGCAGTCGTCATGTTAGGTTGGATCAATCGCAAGGCGACATCCCTCTACCCATAGGCGCAGCAGCTGCCAAAACCGTGCGGTGGCCGGCCGCTCGATCCACACGCCGCCCCTGTGCCTATTGCCTCTCATGCGTTTCCGGCCGACTGCCAAACGACACGGCCTCAAACATCCGCGCTCTCGGTCTCAACCAGGTAGTCTACCCCCTCGCGCAGCGGCGGGACGAAGGGCGGCAGCGTGCGCGTTTCGCAGTACGCGCAGACGCGTTCCAGCACGCCGTGCAGCTCGCGGGCGCCCAGCGGGCCCGGCCAGTTTACGCGGGCGACCACGCTGCCGCGTGTAGCCACGCGCTCATGTTCCGCACCGGA
>CAYRPP010000285.1:0-2751 GCA_964426115.1 uncultured Lentisphaerales bacterium
CGTCCGGCGGCGGCGATGCCCAGGCCGACGCTCAGCGCGCGGCAGAGGCCCATGGCGAGGAATCCCCTTGTGCTACCGCGCGGCGTAGCGAAGGTATAGACCAGGATTGCCAGCATAAGTAGTGTGCCGATTCCAAGCACGGCCGGGCCGGCCAGGCAAGTGATGCCCAGCCCCGCCAGCCCGCATATCAGGGCCGCGCGCAACGCCGCCTCGCGTGTTACGCGTTCCGAGGGCAGGGGACGATCCGGACGCTCGCGGCGGTCAGTCTCGATGTCTGCGACATCGTTGAGTATCATGCCCGCCATGTAGAGGAGCAGGGCGGCGACGGCGGCCGCGATAGCCCCGGGCCAGTCACCGCCGCCGGCCAGGCACCAGCCAGCGAGCGGATCGCCGGGCACCGTGGGCAGATTAGGCGGACGCAGCAGCGCAAGCCACGCTTTTCGGCTTTCGGTTGACATGCTTACCTTAACCAAGCGTCGCGGTGGGCGCTCACGAAGTCGTCGTCATGCAGGTGCGGATATGCGTCATGGACGCGGCTGATCTCCTCCGCCTGACCGGGGGAGAGCGTCTCGCGCGGATTCAGGCACCAGGTACCGGGCAGCAGTCCCTGGCGCCGCAGGACCTCGTGAATGCCGGGGATGCAGCCGGCAAATCCGTTGACGGCATCGAAGACGGCGGCATTGGCGTCCGTGACCTCCATCGCCCGCGTGAGCATCGCCGCCGGCACCGGCGCGCCGGATTGCGCCAGCGCCCGGCATTCCTCCAGCAGTTCGACGGCGCGGCGCGTCCAGACGGCCCAGTGGCCGAGGAGCCCGCCGACGATGCGGGCGGAGCGGAAACCTTCGGGCGTCGCGAAGCGGTACTCGGTCAGCAGGTCGATGACGATGTGGTCGTCGTTGCCCGTGTAGAGGGCGATCTCTCGTTCGCGGCCGGTGTCGCAGACGGCGCGCACCACGTCGAGCGTCTGATAGCGGTTGAAGGGCGCCAGCTTGATGGCCAGCACATTGGGGATTTCGGCAAAGCCGCGCCAGAAGGCGTAGGGCAGCACCCGGCCGCCGACGGCGGGCTGCAGGTAGAACCCGATTAGCGGCAGTACCTCCGCCACGGCGTGGCAGTGCGCCAGTAGTTCGGGAACCCGGGCGTCACGGAGCAACGTCAGGCTCAGCAGGCCGGCGTGGTAGCCCGCCCCGCGGGCGAATCCGGCTTCGCGCAGCGCCTGTGGCGCGCGGCCGCAGATGCCGGCGACCTTGAGCAGTTGGCGTCCGGTGGAGGCGCTGATGGCATCCATGGTCTCCGCGGCGAGGGTCAGCACCGGCTCGAAGAGGCCATGAGCTGGATCGCGGATCTCGAACTGCGTGCTGTGGACCCCGACGGCTAGGCCGCCGCATCCGGCCGCCGCGTAGTAGCGGATCAGGGCGCGCTCATGGCGCTCGGAGAACCGGCGCCGGGCATCGAGGGCTAGCGGCAGCGCGGGGATCGCCAAACCATGTCGGACGCGCGCCAGCAGGTCGTCGGAGAGATCACAGCATCGCATGGCCTTCGCTCCCGGAGGGTTCAGTAGGTGCCGTCGGCGACCTCGAAATGGGTTGGTTTGCCGAAGGAACGGCCCCCGGCGCGCACCCAGTCGGCCGTCCAGTCGATCACGCGCCCGACCGGCACGCGCGGTTTGCCGAAGCGGGCAAACAGGCGCGAGGCGTCGTTCAGGTAGGCGGCGGGGCCCGGCTCGCCCGCAAAGACTGCAGGCCGTCCGAGCTGCTCGGCCAGTTGGCAGGCGGTATCGCGGACCGACAGGGTTTCGGCACCCGTCAGGTTGAGCACGGCGGCGGGCGCCGCGGCGGCATCGAGCGCCAGCAGGGCCAGGTTGACGGCATCGCCCTGCCAGAGTCCGTTGAACACAGGCACCCGCAGCGGGATGGGATGCCCCTGCCAGATCGCGGCGGCCAGGTCGTGGATCACGCCGTAGCGCGGATCGAGCGCGTAGTTGAGACGCAGCAGGCAGACGGGCGTGCCGTCGCGCCGGGAAAAGTAGGAGAAGATCCGCTCGCGGCCCAGGCACGACTGCGCGTATTCGCCCACGGGCGCGGGCGGCGTCGCCTCGGTGCAGCCGGGGCCCGCCGGCGGCACCAGGGGATAGACACACCCCGTGGAGAAGGCCACGATACGGCTGCCGGCGAAATGTTCGCAGACGCGTGCCGGCGCGAGCGTGTTGATCGCCCAGGTCTGATCCTCGCCGCCCGAAGTGCCGAACTTGCGGCCGGCCATGAAGACGACCTGCGGCACGCGCGGCAGGCGCGCGACGGCCGCCGCGTCGAGTAGGTCGCAGCGCAGGGGAGTCATGCCCGTCCGCGCGACGGCCTCGAAGGCCACCGGATCGGAGAAACGGCTCACGCCATAGACCTGGCGCGCGACACCGGCCGCGCGGCAGGCGGCCACGGCGACGGACCCCAGCGCGAGTCCCATCTTGCCGGCCACGCCCAGGATGGCCAGGTCGCCAGGCAGCCGGCGCATTAGTTCGACCACTTCGGGGTAGGGCCGGCCCATGAAGGCATCGATCTTCGCCTCGCAGGCAAAGGCCCTGGGAAGCGGCGTCATGGCGGCAACGTTCATTGCGGCCGCATTATAGGCCTGCCGCCGCCGAATGGTCAATGACGCCAAACACGCGGCTACCGGATCACATGGCCTCGGTAGCACTGTGATGTGTATCCGTCATTTGCAGTTCTGGTTTCGCAGTCGCACGGTCTCCAGATCAAC
>CAYRPP010000286.1:0-2748 GCA_964426115.1 uncultured Lentisphaerales bacterium
AGCCACGGCTTCTACCGCGGCCACGCGGGAGCCGACTGGCACTGGGGCGATATCGTCAGCATCTGGCCCGACAAAGACCGCTGGTGGGAGCAGACCGGCGCGCCTTCAGGCATCCCGGGCGACCTGCCAGAGAGCCTGGAGAAGGCTCTGGGCGGCAAACTGGGCGAAGCCTGCGAAAGGATCGCCGCCGCCGCGATGTCGCACGCCGCCGACAAGCCCTGGCCCGAGACGCTGAGCGCGACGGTACTGCGGCAGCTCCTGGAGCGGGCGCCGGATTCCGCCCCGCCCGTGGTGAATTACAGCCGCAAGGATTACACGGTGCCGGCGGACCTGTGGCCCGGGCTGCGCGCGGCGCTCGGCAACCTCGTGGCGGTCGAGGTGCGGCGGGCGGCCGACAAGACGCGCGGTCTGCGCCAATTGCTCGACCGCTACCAGGCGCGCTACGATGAGACGCTGGCGGCCGGCGGCCCCTTCACATTCGAGGACCTGTCGCGGCTGCTGGGACCGGACGGCATGGCGCCCAGCCTCCGGCCAGACGCCGCCGGCGCCGACCGCCTCTACATCGACTACCGTCTCGACGGGCGTCTCGACCACTGGCTGCTCGACGAGTTCCAGGACACCAGCGACGCCCAGTGGCAGGCGCTGGCGAACCTGATAGACGAGGTCATGCAGGACGAGGCGCGCTCCTTCTTCTACGTGGGCGACGTCAAGCAGTCGATCTACGGCTGGCGCGGCGGCAACCACCGTCTCTTCCACGAAGTGCTCGGGAAGTACCGCGACCTGGGCGAGCGGGCGATCGCCGAAGAATCTATCGCCGACTGCCACCGGTCGCTGCCGGCGGTCATCGGGGCGGTCAACGCCGTCTTCGGGGCTCTGGCCGCGTGGCCGCCCGTTGCCGCGGGCGACGGGCCGCGGCCGGAGGCCGTCAAGGCCTTCGCGCGCTTCTGGCAGCAGCACGAGAGCGCGCGCAAGGGCGAGGGCCAGGGCTACGCCGCGCTGGTGGAGTACACGCCCGAGAAGCGCGGCGGCGGTTCTGGAAACGACGGGGAGGGGGAGGAAGACGAAACCGTCGAGCCGGCCGCTTTCCGCGCCGTGGCCGCGGTGCTTTCGGAGGTCGGAACGGCGCTGGCGCGGCTCTCGGCGGCCGTCCTCGTGCGCGACAACCGCGCCGGGCGCGCGTGTGTCGACACCCTGCGCCGCATGCTGCCCGGCGTGCCGGTCGTGCATGAGGGCCGGGGAGGCATCGCCGACCATCCCGTGGTGACGCTGCTGCTGGCGCTCGTGCGCTACGCCGCGCATCCCGGCGATACCGTCGCGCTGCGTCATCTCCAGATGAGCCCGTTGGCGGCGCGGGGCGCCTTGCCGTCCACCGATGCGCTGCCCCTGCTGGTGCTGGACTCCCTGCAGGCGCATGGTTTCGCCGGCACACTGCGCGCGTGGGGCGCCAAGCTCGGCGGGCTCGATGCGTTCGGGCGGCAGCGGCTGCGCGAGCTGCTGGCGGCGGCGGAGGCCTTCGACGCCCTCGGCGGCCGCGACGCCGACGCCTTTGCCGACCATGTGGCCGCCTACCAGGTCAAGAGCAGCGCCGCGGCCGGCGCGATACGGGTGATGACGGTACACCAGGCCAAGGGGCTGGGATTCGATCTCGTGGTGGTGCCCTTCGCCTCCAACGCCAGGAGCTTTGGGAGTCCGGGGGCGCCGGCCTTCCTGGCGGACGGCGGCTGGGTGCTCGAGGCGCCGCGGCGCGCGGCGCTGGAGGCGGCCGGCGGCGCGCCGCTGCAGGCGCTGGAGAAGGCCGCCGCCGAGTCCAACTTCGCCCAGCTCTGCACGCTCTACGTGGCGCTGACCCGCGCGCGGCAGGCGCTCTTCATGGTTGTGCCGGAGCGCGGCAAGACCTCGAAAGCCTTCCGCGAGTCCGACCTGCTGCGGGAGCGGCTGGTCACGGAGGGGCTCGACGAGGAGCTGCCCGGAGGCGCCGGGCGGCGGATCTACGAGGCCGGCGACCGCGACTGGCTCCAGGCGTTCCAGCCGCCGGCGCCGGACAAGGCGGAGGCGGGGGCCGCTGCGCCGCCGGAGGCGCTGCCGCTCACCTACGCGGCGACGCCGGCGCGGCACGAGCCCTCGAAGGAACAGGAGGCCGGGCGCACCTTCCCGGCGCACTGGCTTTTCAACGCCGAGGCCGGCGATGTGCGGGACTTCGGCTCCGCGATCCACCGCCTCTTCGAGCGCCTCGAGTGGCTGGAGACGGCGGACATCGAGGGACTGATCGCCGACTGGCGGCGGACCGCGCCCGAGACCACGCGGCTGCTCGACGATGTGGAACGGCAGTTCCGCAACTGCCTGGCAAGCGAGGCGGTGCGCCGCGCGCTGGCGCGTCCATCCGGCGCGGCCGCCGCGGAAGTCTGGCGCGAGGCGCCCTTCGAACTGGTCCTGGAGACCCCGGCAGGAATGCAACTGGCCAGCGGGCGTTTCGACCGCGTGGTCGTCGAGCGCGACGCGGCGGGCAGGGCCGTCAGGGCGACGGTGTTCGACTACAAGAGCAACCGTATCGAGACCGAGGCCGACATGCGCGCGACGGCCGAGGGGTATACCTTCCAGATGGCGCTCTACGCGCGCGCCGCGGGGCGCCTGCTCGGACTGCCGCCCGGCGCCGTCGCCACCTGCCTGCTCTTCACCCGCAAGGGGTGGATATGGGGGCGTGAAACGTGAAACGTGATGCGTGAAACGTGATGCGTGATGCGTGATGCG
>CAYRPP010000287.1:0-2746 GCA_964426115.1 uncultured Lentisphaerales bacterium
TGCGGTTCTTGCCCCACCACTTGGCCACGTCGGGCTGGTCCGGCGCGCCGGCGCCGGCCTCGAAATAGCCGCGGATGTTGTTCTCGAACTGCACCACGCCCGCGAGGTAGTCGGGCGAAGGATGGTTGTCCGCGAACTTGCCGCGCCCGGCGGCCTGCGCCATGGCCCACAGGGCCTTCGGCGCGCCCGTGTACCAGCGGGCGTAGTCGATCATGTGGCTGAGCATGTGCGTCATCCACCCCACGGTCGTGGCGGTCACGCTCTCGATGCGCCCCAGCGCGCCGCTGGCTGCGATCTCGGCAACCTTGCGGTAGTGCGGCCCGTAGCGGTGCTGGTGGCTGACCACGGCCTTGACGCCGGCGGCCTCGAGCATCCGCTTGATCTCGAACGCCTCGTTGCTGGTGAGCGCCAGCGGCTTCTCGAAGGCGATCAGCCGGGCGCCGCTCTCGATGCCCGCCTTGACGAACGGGATGCGCAGATGCGGCATCGTGCAGAAGCAGAAGACATCGGGCTTGACCGCCTTGGCCAGCGCGGCGGCGTCCGTCCCGGTCTGCGGATTGCCCAGTTTGGCGGCGGCCGCGTCGAGGCGCGCCTGGTCGATATCGCAGATGCCCGCGACCTTGAACCGCGGGTTGGCGTTGAAACTGGTGGCATGGTGCATGCCACGCTTGCCCATGCCCACGACGACTACGCGATAGGTATTCTTCTTCATTACGACTCCCCGGCGCCTTGCGCGGGCGCCACACGGACGGATTCCGGAAAACAGGTTATGCAGCAAACAAGAAACCGTGCCGCGCGGCATCGCCCGCGCGGCACGGCTCATGCGCCGGGTTGTGGTCCCGGCGCCTGGCGCGCCGCTAGGCGTTCGCCGCGTCCCAAGCCTTGACCTTGGCGATCACGTGATCCACCTCGGCGGCAGTCAGCTCGGGGAACATCGGCAGGCTGATGCAGCTCGCCGCGTTGCGCTCGGCGTTGACCGGCTTGCCCACCATCCGCACCGGCTTGCCCCAGGGGTAGCCGTTCTGCTTGTGGATGGCGATCGAGTAGTGGGTCTTGGCGTCGACACCCTCCTTGACGAGGAAGTCCAGCATCTGGTCGCGCTTGGACGCATCCTTCATCTCGATGACGTAGAGATGGAAGACGTGCCGGTAGCCGGGCATGACGTGCGGCAGGGTGAAGGTCTTGGCGCCGGCGAGTCCCGCGGTGTAGCGGGCGGCCCACTTGATGCGGGAGTCCGAGTAGCCCTTGAGGTGCTTGAGCTTGGCGCTCAGGACGCCGGCCTGGAGATCGTCCAGGCGGCTGTTGAAGCCGAACGAGTGGTGGTCGCGCTTGAGCGAGCCGTGGTTGCGCAGGCGGCGCACCTCGGTGTTGATCTTGTCGCAGTTCGTGTAGACCGCGCCGCCGTCGCCGAAGCAGCCCAGGTTCTTCTGGATGATGAAGCTGGTGCAGACGGCCGCCGAGCGATCGCCCTGGCGGAAGCTGCCGCCGTTGGCGTCGATGCCCTGGGCGTTGTCCTCAATGACCTTCAGCCCGTGCTTCTCGGCGATGGCCCAGATGGCGGGCATGTCGGCGCACTGGCCGTACAGGTGCACGGGAACGATCAGCTTCGTCTTGGGGGTGATCGCGGCCTCGATCAGCTTCGGATCGATGCACTTGGTTTGGGGGTCGCAGTCGACGAAGACGACGGTCGCGCCGACGATCCAGGCCGCCTCGGCCGTGGCGAAGAAGGTGTTGGGATGCGTGATGACCTCGTCGCCGGGGCCGATGCCCAGCGCCATCATGGTCAGCCAGAGCGCGTCGGTGCCGTTGCCCACGCCGATCGCGTGCTTCATGCCGGTGAAGGCGGCGAACTCCTTCTCGAATTTCTCGAGCATCGGCCCCATAACGTACTTGCCGCTCATCAGCACCTCGCTGATGTTGGCGTCGATCTCGGCCTTGATGTTCTCGTACTGCCGGACATGCCCGTAGAATGCAACCTTCATCGTTGTTTCCCTTGAGTTTTCCCTGATCCTGTTCCCTGACGGCGCCTCGCGGCACCCAAAATGGCGTCTAGGCCGGATTACACGCCGTGCGCAGCGACAGGCGCTTGCGCACGTCGGCCTCAAAGCGCCGGATGGCACCGGCCACGTGCCCGGCCACATCCAGCGTGTCGTCCGCCAGCAGCGGCGACAAATCGAAAGCATAGGACAAGAGCTCGACTTTGTCAACGCCATGCGATTCGAAGTAGGTGGCGTTGGCGCGCCGCCGCCCCATGGTGGCGAGGTCGTAGCGCTTGCCCCCGGCGATCTGCGAGTCGTAGACGCCCATGATCGCGTGGGCCAGGTGATCGCGCCCGCCGACGTCGCAGATGACCTTTTCGTCGTCCATCAGCCAGTCGAGCGCGCGCCAGACCTCGCAACCGAGGAACTGCTTCGGACGCAGCTCCCTGGGCAGGCGCCGCGCGGCCTCGATCAGCGCCAGCATCACGGCGACGTGGGTGTCATGCTTGTCGGCGGGATTGTGCGTGTAGAGCACCTCCGGCCGCGCGGCACGGAGGATGGCCTCGAGATCGTCCACCACCGCCGTCTGGGTGGGGTCGCGGATCTCCTTGCTCGTGTAGAAGAGCTGCGCCATGAAGCCGTACTGGCCGATGCGTGCCGCCTCGTTCTGCTCGCCGCGGCGGATCGCCATCATCTCCTCGTCGGAGCAGTTGGCATAGACGCCGGCGCGCGGGCTGCCCGCGCCGTTGGTGCAGGTGACGCCGGCA
>CAYRPP010000288.1:0-2723 GCA_964426115.1 uncultured Lentisphaerales bacterium
CCCACGGCGACTCGATCATCGTTGGCGACGGCACCTTCGTCAACGCCGCTCAGCTCATCGTCGGCAAGGGCCTGACGCTGACGTCGCTGAACGGACCGCTCTACACAGCCATCGACGGCAACAATGCCTACATGGGCGTGGTGGTCTCGAACATCAACGCGGTCGTCTCGGGCTTCACCGTGAAGCGCGGCAGCGGATCATGGGGTTTCAACGTGGTGGTCTCCGGCGGTGGCACGGTTACCAACTGCCACCTCATCAACTGCAAGGCTCAGGACGGCGAAGGCGGCGGCGGCGCGATGCTCGGAGGCAACGCCATGCTCGTCGACTGCGTCATCACCAACAACCTCGGCGGCAAGCGCGGCCCCGGTGTGCTTGTCTACGCTGGCGGCAACTACATCTACAAGGGGACGAACAACGTCATCCGCAACTGCCTCATCGCCGGCAACCACAATCCGTCGGCCACCCAGTCCGGTGGCGGCATCTGCTCCTGGAGCGGCGATGCGCGGATCGAGAGCTGCACCGTCATGTACAACTCCGGCCCGAACTGCGGCGGCATCGACAGGACTGGCGGGACGCTGCATGTCGTCAACGGCGTCGTCCTCCACAACGAGACCAAGAAAGGCATGGCCGACGAGGCCAACATCCGCAATCTCACCTCCTGCACGTACTCCTGCACCCTCGCGCCGTCGGGACTCGGCACGGGCTGCATCAACACGAACGACGCCGTGTTGGAAGCGGACGGCACTGGGGCGTACAAGCTCTCCTTCGCCTCGGCGTGCGTGGACGCCGGGTCGAGTCTCGGCTGGATGGCCGGAGCCAAGGATCTCTGGGGCAATCCGCGCATCACCGGCGGCACGGCGGACATGGGCTGCCACGAGTATGTCTCCGCCGGCGCGCTTGACTGCATCTTCTCGCAGAGCGCGAGCACGGCCCCCACCGGATCGTCGGTCTCCTTCACCGCGCAGGTTTACGGGGCGGGTGTCTCGGAGACGACTTTCAAATGGGACTTCGAGAACGACGGCACCTACGATGAGACCATCAACGGGAGCGCCACCGTCTTGCATGCCTTCTCCAACGGCACCTACTCGGTGCGGCTGCGCGTCGAGGCCGACGGGGACTACAGCGAATATCTATCTCCCGCCTGCCTCTTCGTTGCCCCCGGGATGACCTATGTCGTGCCTGTCAATGCCAACGCCGCGGCCCCGTTCGACACCTGGGAGACCGCCGCCACGAAGATGTCGGACGCGATCGGGGCGGTGGTGGATGGCGGTACAGTGATGGTCGCGGACGGCACCTACAAGCCGGGGGCGACCACCACCATCTCGAAGAAGCTGACGCTTAAGAGCGTCAACGGCGCCGCCGCTACGATCATCGACGGCAACACCACTGTCGCGCGCCTGTTCCAAACCGCGCTCGACGGGATCGTGATCGACGGCTTCACGATCATGCGATCGAACGGCGGGCAGGGCGGTGGCGTCCAGCTCAATGGCGGCACGGTTCGGAACTGCGTCTTCACGCTCTGCAACGCGGCCTCGCGTTCGCCCGCCGCGCTGCTGAACCCGGGACGGCTGGTCAACTGCATCATCACGAACTGCACCTCCACCAGCCAGGGCGGCACGGTGGAAGTCTGGTCCGGCACCACCAACACCTCGCAGATCGTGAACTGCCTGGTCGCCGACAACAAGAACACGAATTTAAGCAACAACTTCGGCGGAGCGATCCATAAGAATGCCGGCAATGTTCTCATCATGAACTGCACCGTGGTCAGCAACATCATCAACCAGTCGGGAAAATATGCCGGCATCAACAACGCGACCGCCGCGGCCGATGCCGTCCGGAACTGCGTGGTCGCGTTCAACTACTATGTTTCCGGCAGCACCTATACCGAAATGAATGTGGCGAACTCCGGCAACATCCAGTACTGCGTGATCTATCCGACCGCGCTCAACTTCGCCGCGTTTGCCGGCTGCAAGGTCGCCGACCCGCTGTTCAGGAACATCGCGACAGGCAACTACCGTCTCATGCCCGCCTCTCCCTGCATCAACGCCGGCATCAACTACCTCGGCTGGTGGAAGAGCGGCGACCGCGACCTCGCCGGCGCGCCGCGTGTCAATGGCAAGGCCGTCGATATCGGCTGCTACGAGGCCGCCGTGTCGCAAACACTGCTTTATATCCGCTAGGGGAAGCGGGCGGGATGTCGGCAGGCAAACCGAAGACCATTGAAGATGATCCGGCGACGCGCTTTTTACCGCTTACCCGGGCCTGAAGGGCCTCGCAAGCTTCCGGCTATAGTCGGCACTCTGGCGTGAATGTGTGCTTGTCCCGATATTGCCGTTCGGGGCGTTGCGCCTGCTGGTCTTCGATGCGGATCAAAGCGGAGGCGTCAACCGTCGGTTTTGCCTCGTAGGCAGAGTCCATCCTGGCGTGCGTTTCAGGAACACGTACATTAATCAAGCACGAGGTCGCGGCGGACAAAATGAGAATTGCTGGGCGTCGGCGCGTTCGCTTGCGCCAGCGAGCGTAAACCACTAGAATCGTCCCCATGTTCACCGGTTTGATCCAGCAGGCGGGGCGTCTGCAGGGCCTTACGCGTTCCGGCGGCGGTTGGCGGCTCGCCATCCGCTCTCAGCCGTGGCCGGATCCGCTCGTCGTCGGCGAGAGCATGGCCGTGCAGGGCGCCTGCCTGACCCTCGTCGAGGCGCGGGCCGACGGTTTCGTGGCCG
>CAYRPP010000289.1:0-2720 GCA_964426115.1 uncultured Lentisphaerales bacterium
CGCAGGCTCACGGCGACGCCGTCCACCTTGGGCTCGACGACGTAGCCGCAGCGGATGTCGGGAATCTGGCGCCGCAGGAACTGCTCGAAGTCGGCCAGCTCGGCGCGCGAGTGGACCTTGTCGAGGCTCATCATCGGCGGATCGTGGCGCACGGACGCGAAGCCCGCCAGCGGCGCCCCGCCGACGCGCCGCGTCGGGGAGTCGTCGCGCGCCAGTTCGGGGTGCGCGCGCTCGAGCGCCTCCAGCTCGCGGTACAAGGCGTCGTAGTCGGCATCGCCGATCGCGGGGCGCGCTTCGACGAAGTAGAGCCGGTCGTGGCGCGCGATCTCCTGCCGCAGGAACTCCGCCCTCCGCGCGGGATCAGCGGCGTCGAACAAGTCGCCGTAGGCTTCGGCGCCACTATGCAATCGATCCTTCATGAATTTCTACCTTGTCGCGAGCCTTGTCGCGACAAGGCTCGCGACAAGGTCTTTCACTTCACCGGCAGCGTGGGGGCGAGCTTCTCCAGGTCGGTCCAGAGCGTGCCCTCGCCGGCGTGGATGATGCGGATGCCGACGGCGGGGTTGAGCTGGTCGACAAACGTCAGGTCGGCCAGCGTGGCCGGATCCTTGAAGACGGCACCGCGCAGCTTCTGCCCGGCCGCCCGCTCGTTGTCCACCCGGAAGGCGGCCTGCACTTCGGCCTCGCCCCTGACCTGGATGATTTCTGACTGCACCGCGGAACGCTCCAGGTTGATCGTCGCGACCTCGAGCGCACCCGTGGCGCGGATGCCGGCAACCTCGTTTTTCGTTTCGGCGGCGATGGTGGCAACCAGCCTGGCCGTCTCCTGCTCGACCTGCTTCTTCAACTGGTCGACCATCGCGGTCTCGGTGTTGAGCTCGGCTTGCCGGCGGGCGGTGTTCTGCCGCTCCTTGTTGGTCAAATCCTGCTCCTTGGCCAGGCTGGCCGTCTGGATCGGCTGCAGAATCTCCTGCGGGATCTCGACGTGGCGGATGATGGCGTTGTGGATCAGGATGTGCTTCTCGCTGAGCACGCGCGTCAGCTCGCTGGTCAGCTCGGCTTGGAAGGCCTGGCGTCCGTCGCCGTCGATGAAGTCGCGCGCCTTGTAGCTCGAGCCGCGCAGACGCGAGACCGAGAGCACCTGCGGCAGGATGATCTTCTCGACGACGGCCGGAAGGTCGCCGTAGAGCATGTAGATGCGCGAGATGTTCTCGGGCAGCAGTTCGAACTCGACCGTCATGTCGAGCAGGATCTGGAAGCCGTCGCGCGAGGGGAACTCCACGAAGCGGTTGATGCCGAAGGCCACCGACTGGGGCGTCTGGCTGGCGGCGCGCTGGGCGCCGGCGGGCGCTGCGAAGGGATCATCGTGGTCCGGCTTGCGCACCTCGCGCTTGCGACGCGACAGACTGCTCCACCCGGAGGCGTCGCCCGCGGCCTCGGCCTGCACGGCCTGGCTGCTCAGCGCCGACTGCGATAGGAATCCGCGCTCGGCATTGCGCGCCAGGTACTCGTCGCGCTTGGCCTTCTGCTGCTGGATTGTGTTGTCCTTCAGCGAGTCGAGCGCGCCGCCGGCCGAAGTGATGTCGCCCTTGGTGAGCACGACACTGCCGGAACGTCCGATGATCGAGACCTGGTTCATGCCGATCTCGAGGACATCGACCTGGTAAGCGCGCGGATTGATGTAGTAGAGGCCGGGTTGCAGCACGTCGCGCATGACACCCTGCTCTCCGGGACCGGCGAACTCGCCGGGTTTCACCGGCTTGCCGGTCTGGGCGGTGACCACGCCGACATAGCCGATCGGAATATGCACTGCGTCGAGCATCTGGATGTCGTAGCCCTCCGGGTTGAGACGGTAGGTGCCGGGGCCGAGCACGTCCTTCCAGACGCCCTTGCCCGCGCGGTCGGCGGCAAGGATCTCACCCGGCGGCAGTTCGGCGCCGGTCTTGGACGTCACGAGGGCCACGTTGCCGACGGGCACCGTGAGCACGGGCACGATCTTCCAGTCATAGTTGATCGGATTGAGGAAGTGGCGTCCCTCGGGCAGCGGATCGCGGCGCACGCCCTTCTCGCCCGGCCCGGCGAGGATTTCGCCGGGCGGCAGCGGTCGGCCGACCTTGGCGGTGACGATGGCCATGTAGCCCGGCTGGATGGGAATGCGGCAGGGCCCCCAGAGGATGGCGAAAGCCACCAGCGCCAGCACGCCGAAGGGCGCGAGTAGTGCCAGAAAAGTCTTCATTGCCGCGGCCCTCCATCAACCGGTTGTCCGCCGCCGCGCGCTGCCGGCGCGCCGCCCACGGGCAGCCCGAGAATTGTGCCCTGCGCATCGCTGGTCAGCACGCTCTCGATCCGCGGCGCGACCTTCTCATAGAGCTTCGAGCGCACATAGTCGCCGTCGCTGCGGAAGACGGAGAGCTGCGTCTTCAGCACGTCGGCCGCGGCGCGGTTGCCCGCCGCGACCACCAAACGCTCGGCCTCGGCCATCTTCAGCCGCGCCTCGGCGTCCTTGCGCGCGGCGTCGAGGTCGACCTTGGCCACCTCGAGCTCCGTCCGGGCCGCGATCACCAGCTCGACACGGGCCTGGTCGGCGCCGATCGTCTGGCGGATGCGCTCCGTGTCGGCATCGACTTTGAGACGCTTCTGCTCCGCCAGGGCGCGCTGCTTCTCGAGCTCCGCCTGCGACTTGGCCTGCACGATCTGCTGCTCGATGCGCTTCGCCTCCT
>CAYRPP010000290.1:0-2704 GCA_964426115.1 uncultured Lentisphaerales bacterium
GGTCAAGAGCGCAGGCAAGGTGTTGAGCGCGGATGACATAAGGAAGTTTCTGGAGAAGAATGCATGTGCATGCGGTGCGGCTCCGAAACTGATCTTCGCCTGTTCCGGGGCGGCGGATGTCGGCGCGATTGCCGATCAGGCGGCGCGGAAACTGACGAAGGACGGCGCGGGCAAGATGTTCTGTCTGGCCGGCGTCGGCGGACGTGTGCCGGGGATCCTGGCGACAACGGAGTCTGCGGCCAGAATCCTGGCCATCGACGGTTGCCCGCTGAACTGCGCCAAGAACTGCCTGGAGCAGGCCGGGTTCAAGAAGTACGAGCACCTGCAATTGGCGGACTTGGGCATGGAAAAAGGGAAGACGCCGCCGACGCCCGAGGCCGTTGCGAAGGCGGCCACGGCGGGGGCCGCCAAGCTGACGTGCTGATCAACGGAAAGCGAGACGCGCATGAACAACGACATCGAGAAAAAGGAAGGCTCCGCCTGCGGTTGTGGAGGCGGAAGTTGTTGCAGCGGCCCGGGGAAGTGGATCTGGATTGCGCTGACCATGGCGGTGGTGGGCGTGCTGATCGCCAAGAACGCGGGCAAGAGGACCACGGATGCCTCACCTGCGGTGAGCGGATCTTCTGCGGCGGCGGCGGCACGCGTGGTGCCGGCGACGGCATCGGAACCCGCCGCGCAGGGCAAGACCGTGCCCCGGCTGGTTGATCTCGGAGCCACCAAGTGCGTCCCGTGCAAGATGATGGCACCCATCCTGGAGGAGTTGAAGAATACGTACGCCGGGAAGATGGACGTCGTGTTCATCGACGTCTGGGAAGCCCCGGACGCCGGGAAGAAGTACGGAATCAACGTCATCCCGACCCAGATCTTCTACGATGCCGCGGGGAAGGAACTGTTCCGACACGAGGGATTCTTCGGCAAAGACGACATCCTCGCGAAGTGGAAGGAACTGGGCGTGAGCCTATGATGGGGCAACTCTTCACGGCACTTTCCCGGGCCGTCGAAGGCTCGGCCGGGCTGGCGTTGAGCGCCGCGTTCGTGTGGGGTGTGCTGAGCATTCTTCTCAGTCCCTGCCACCTCGCGAGCATCCCGCTGATCGTTGGCTTTATCGACCAGCAAGGCCGGATGACGACGCGAAGGGCGTTCACGATCTCGCTTCTGTTCTCGGTGGGGATTCTGATCACGATTGGCGTGATTGGGGCCATCACCGCGGCCGCCGGCCGGATGATGGGTGACGTCGGACGCTGGGGCAACTACGGCGTGGCGGTGATCTTTTTCGTCGTGGGTCTGTACCTGCTGGACGCGATCCGGATCCCGATGCCAGGAGCCGCCCAGCCGGGCGTGAAGCGCAAGGGAATGCTGGCGGCCTTTATCCTCGGACTCGTGTTCGGCGTGGCGCTCGGCCCCTGCACCTTCGCCTACATGGCGCCGATGCTGGCCGTGACGTTCCGTCTAGCAGCAACCAACCTGCCGTACGGAATCCTCCTGCTCCTGCTTTACGGCCTGGGACATTGCGGCGTGATCGTGCTGGCCGGCACGTTCTCGGAGGTGGTCCAGAATTATCTGAACTGGAACGAGAAATCCCAAGGCGCGCTGATCCTCAAGAAGGTCTGCGGCGTGCTGGTGATCCTTGGCGGACTCTACCTGCTCTACACGGCGAGGTGATTGCCTGGAGATGCGAGAGGGCTTGGATCTCTTTTGTCGATCAAACTCATCTCGCGCTTGACAGCACAGCGACGATATGCGATAAACCGCGCTGATTTATGAAGCTGACTGGGCTCATACTGAAAGGGCTCGTCATCGTAGCGCTTGCGGCGGTCTGGATGCAGACGGTCGCGCACGCGGTGGACAGTCACGGTGAAGACGCCGAGTGCGGTCATGAGACCACCGAAGCGGTTTGTACCTGCGTTTGCCATTTTGCCCATGAATCGCAAACGCATCCGCGCCTCTGCCTGCCGTTAGCAGCCGAGCCAGCCTCGTCCATCTACGTGACTTCAGCCGGCATTTCCTTGCCGCCCGACATTTTCCGACCGCCAACTCGATAACCGCTTCTTTTCGCGGTCCCCGGCTCAAACCGAGCCAGAGGTTTTCACATCGAGTTTATCGCTTCTGACCTTGTTGAAAGGTTGTCGGAACATGAATGATCATCCCCGTTTACGGGCATATCTTTGCTCGTATGTAATCGTACTGTGTTCAAATTCGCTGCAGGCCAAAGAGCCTCCACCGCAGCGCACGGTGACTGTCGCGGAATGTTTGCGACGCGTGACGGAGCGGAGTCCGGATCTCGAATCCGGCATTTACAAGACCGAGGCCGCGCAATGGCGAGCCCGGCAGGCGGCCCTTCCGGTCAACCCCCGGCTGGAGACTGAAATCGAAAACGTGGCGGGGTCCGGCGACGTCGAGCGCTTCGACGCGGCGGAGACAACCGTGACGGTCTCGCAGGAGATCGAGCTGGGAGGCAAGCGCCGGCACCGGACGGCGGCGGCCGAGTCGGAATCGGCAGCGAGTCGCGCGGAGCAGGAGGTGCGCCTGAGCACGCTGCTGTTCGAGACGCGACGTGCCGCGCTGGCCGCGCAGGCCGCGCAGGAGAATACCCGGCTCGCCGAGGAGGCGCTGGCGTTGATCCGGGAAACCGAGAGCGTGTCCGAGGCTCGCGAGCAGGCGGGCAAGACGACGGTGCTGGAGACGGAACGCGCCCGCGCCGAAA
>CAYRPP010000291.1:0-2690 GCA_964426115.1 uncultured Lentisphaerales bacterium
TGGAGGATGAGACGCAGCCCAAGGAGATCGAGGGCGACCGCGACTTCGGCATCGGATGCATGCGACGCGGCATCGCCGCGCTCTGCATCGAGCAGCGGGCCTTCGGCGAACGCGCCGAGAAGCTGCAGCAGGCCCGTTCGCCACACACCTGCCACGATGCCGCCATGCAGGCTATGATGCTGGGACGCACCCTCATCGGCGAGCGGGTCTACGACGTCGACCGCGGCATCGACTACCTCGCGGCCCGCGGCGACGCCGACATGACGCGCGTCGGCGTCATGGGCAACTCGGGTGGCGGCACCATCAGTCTCTTTGCCGCGGCCGTGCTGCCCCGGATCCGTTTCGCGATGCCTTCCTGCTACTTCTGCACCTTCAAGGCGTCGATCATGTCGATCTTCCACTGCGCCGACAACTATGTGCCCGGCCTGCTGAAAATCGCCGAGATGTCGGACATCCTAGGGCTCTTCGCGCCCCGGCCGGTGGTCGTCGTCGCCGGCCGCGACGACCCGATCTTCCCGCTCCGCGGCGTGCGCCAGGGCTTTCGCGACTTGCGCCGCATCTACGCCGCCTGCGGCGCGGAACGCCGCTGTCACTTAGTGGTCGGCAACGGCGGACACCGCTTCTACGCCGAGGACGCCTGGCCGCGGATGGTCGAGGAGATCGCAGCCCTGCCCGGCCGCGCCAGGTGATGCCCGTCCGCCGACACCGCGGCGCCGGCCCTGTCGCCGGCGCGCTGCTGCTGCTGACCGCCGGCTGCGCTACGACCGATGGCGGCGGCGGGCCGCTCGCGGACGGCTGGGGCCGTGTCCGGGACTGGAGCGTGCAGACCGCGGGACAGGTGGCGCGGCTGGTGCGCGACGACGACTACCGCGAGCAGGTGATGGCCGTCGTCCAGTCGTGGTTTGGCGATTACAGCGAGGGTCTCAACGCCCGCTCGATCGAGCAGATCGCTGCCTACGCCGACGAGGCCCGCCAACTGGTCGCCTGGGCGGAACAGTACGAGGCGCTGTCTCCATATGGTGCATGGCTCGCGGCGCGGCTCGACTACTACGAGGCGGCCCGCGAGGCCGTCGAACTGGTTCCCGAGTCGGTCACGGCGGCGGCTCCGGCGACGCCCCCGGAGCCGCTGGTCCTGCCGGCGCCCACTCGGGCCACGGGAACTATCACGGTACGCGCCGCACGGCTGGAACTGCCGCCGCCGCGTCCGCCCCACGCGCCGCGGCGGGTGAACCTGCCCGCTCCCCAGGTGGAGCGGCGGAGGATCGAGGCGGCCACCCGTGCCGGCTACTGGCGCCGCAAGGCATCCACCCACCCGTTGTCACCGCGGGCGGCCGGACTGGTGCCGCGGCTGAAGGCCGTCTTCCGCGAGGAGGGCGTGCCGGAGGCTTTGGTCTGGATGGCCGAGGTCGAGTCGCGCTTCAATCCCTTGGCGCGGAGTCCGGCCGGTGCCGCGGGGCTCTTCCAACTGATGCCGGCCACGGCCCGCTCGCTGGGACTCTCGACTGCCGATCCCGACCAGCGGCTCGATCCCGAGGCCAATGCCCGCGCCGCGGCCCGCTACCTGCGCCGGCTCCACGGGCGCTTCGGCGACTGGCCCCTGGTGCTCGCGGCCTACAACTGCGGCCAGGGACGTGTGGCGGGGGAGCTGAAGCGCGCCAGGAACAGGAACTACGAGGCTATCGCCGCGCGGCTGCCGCTGGAGACGCGCATGTACGTGCCCCGCGTGCAGGAGACGATCCGTCTGCGTACCGGCAAAGCGCTTTGACCATTCCCTTCGCACATGCTATGTTGGGCGCCATGAAGATTCTAGTGACGGGATCGGCCGGATTCATCGGCATGCACCTCTGCAAGCGGCTGCTGGCGGATGGGCACGTGGTCCACGGGATCGACAACTTCAACGCCTACTACTCCGTCGCGCTCAAGCGCGCCCGGCATGCCGAGCTGGCCGGCCATCCTTGTTTCTCCGCCGACGAGGCCGACATCAGCGATCTCGAGGCCGTCACGGCGGCGTGCCGCCGGTTCCAGCCCGAGGTCGTCTGCAACCTGGCCGCCCAGCCGGGCGTGCGCTACTCCATCGACCACCCGCATGTCTACGCCCAGGCCAACCTCGCGGGGTTCCTGAACATCCTCGAGGCGTGCCGCCACCACGGCGTCCGCCGGCTGGTCTATGCGTCGAGTTCGAGCGTCTATGGCGGCAACACCAAGCTGCCCTTCTCCGAGACGGATCCCGTGGACCGGCCCGTCAGCCTCTATGCCGCCACCAAGAAGGCCAACGAGCTGATGGCGCACACCTACACGCACCTCTACGCGCTGCAGACCGTCGGCCTGCGCTTCTTCACCGTCTACGGTCCCTGGGGACGCCCCGACATGGCGGTCTGGAGCTTCACCAAGGCGATGCTCGCCGGCCGGCCGATCCCGGTCTTCAACCGGGGGGAGATGCGCCGCGATTTCACCTACATCGACGACATCGTTTCCGGTGTGGCGGCCTGCATCCGGCACGAGGACCTGGAGCCCTTCGAGCTCTTCAACATCGGCAACCACCGACCGGAACCGCTGATGGATCTGATCCGGCTCCTGGGCGACGCGCTGGGGGTCGAGCCGCGGCTGGAGCTGCTGCCCATGCAGCCGGGCGATATGCCGGTCACCTATGCCGACATCGACCGCATCCGCGCGAAGCTCGGCTTCGAGCC
>CAYRPP010000292.1:0-2671 GCA_964426115.1 uncultured Lentisphaerales bacterium
TCGAGCCGGTTGTCGAGGTTGCGGCCGCGGAAGTAGCTGTTGCGGCCGTTGTTGGACCAGTCGCCGGCCTCGACCGAGCGGACGACGTGGTCGGCGACCGCGGCCCAGTTGGTGCTGGCGGGCTGGCTGTGGAGACGGGTGATCAGCAGGGCGGCGCGCTTGCGGACGTCCGGATGCTGGTACACGTCCAGAATCACCTGGTCAATGTCGGCCCGGCGCGCGTCGGGTGAGCGGGTCTCCCACTCCTCGCCGAGGAGGTCCAGGAGCGCCCCGCCGCGTTCGCGGGCGCTCGATCCGTTCGAAACCACAAGGCGGAGGCTCTGCTTCCAGCGATCAACGACGCCGTCCGTGGCGGCCTGGCAGCGATCGACGTTCGTCTGCGCGACGTCGCGCGCGGCCTTGGCGGCCGCGGCGGCCTGCCCGGCCTCGGCCTTCCGGGCGTCCGGGGCGGCGGCCACGGCGGCGGCGCGGCGATCGTAGTCGGCGGTCTTGCGGCCGAGATCGCCCCTGGCCTGCTTGAGCTGGTCGCGCATGAAATCCTTGGCCGCGGATACGACCTTGTGGCGGATGCCCGCCGGCGCGCGGTCGCCGTCCCAGTTGGCGCCGATTTCCCAGATACGGGCAGCGGACGCGTAATCGGCCTTGTGACGGACATAGTAGCCGGCGATGGAGCTGAAGCGATCATTGAAGCCCCAGCCGGCCATGGCGGGCGTCCAACCCTGCTGCTTCGACCAGTCGTCGGCGTACTCGCGGATGAACGGAACCAGGCGCTCGACCGGGAAGGATCGCGGCGACTCGATCAGCTTCTGGAAGAAGTGCTCGTTCATGAAGCGCAAGCGGACCTCGTCGTCCACGCGGCGGTCGGCCATCGCGGTCTGGAAGAGCTCGATGGCGAGATCGTGGCTGCCGCTCCGGGCGAGTCCGGAGACGGCGGAGCGGAGGATCTGGAACCGGGTCCCCGGCTTCGCCTCGAGACCGGCGCAGAGGCCGTCGACAAGCTTGGGGACTTCGGCGGCGGCGCCTGTCATGCCGAGGCAGAACGTTAGGTTCTCAAGGGCCGTGACGGGCGATTCCGCGTATCCATTGGGCTTGACGCAGGCGAGTTGCTCGCGGAGGAGCGGAATGGCGCCGGCGTACTCCTGGTCGCGGATGCGGCGTTCGACGACCCGCTGGAGCGCAGCGGCCCAGAGGGCGCCGCACGTCTTCATCTTGCCGAGGTTGACATCGACGAAGGGCTCGAAGCCGCGGCGCGGGGCGGCCCCGACGGCGGAGGCGAGCCGCACGGCGGCATTGGCGGCATTGGTGGCGGCGGTGGCGAGCCGGTCGGTGCCGTTGGTCTTGAGGTTCAGGAGCAGGGCCTTGAACTCGGCGTCGTTGGCCAGGGGAAGCGCCGGGGCGGCCAGGGCGCCGCCGCCGCGCGGGGCGAGGGCGAGGTCGAGGAGCTTGAACTCGACCGTGCCGTCCCAGTTGATCTTCGGCTCCGTGGGGGTGAAGCGGAAGCGGAAGGCGCACGTGCCACCGGCATCGGCCGGATAGCGGACCGTGGCGGTCCAGGTGCCGTTCCCATTGTCTTTCCAGGCGTACTGGCAGGCGGTCTCCTCGTTCTTCTCGTTCCGGAAGCTGACGGCGGGAGCGCCGTTGAGGGCGAAGGATCCGTCATTGATTGCGAAGACGAAGACCGCCTCGGACGCGGCGGCCGTGGCGGCGGGCGCCACGAGATCGAAGGCATTGCCACTGCCGAGGGCGCGCCAGAGGGCAGTCGTACCGTCGAAGGCCTTGGCATCCCGCTGCTGCTGGAAGGCGACCGTGACGGGGTCGACCGCGGCCTTGGCCTCCGCGGCGGCCTTCTGGTTCATCTCGCGGGAGGGGAAGCCCCTCTCTTCCTGGTACTTGACGACGTAGTGATCGTAGTCGGCGATGGCGCGTTCGATCAGCGCCTTGGAGGCGGGATGCCGCGCGGCCTTGAGGGCCTCGTCGAGATAGCCCTTGAGGGTCTGCGTGAGCCCGAGGTCGTTGAAGATGTTGGCCATGTCATGGGTCTCCTCGAACTCCCATGCACGGTTGCCGCGCTTGTAGACGGCCTCGCGGATCGTGCCGCGGAACTTGTCCATCCAGGGGGCGGCCTCGCGGTAGGTGCGGCGGTTGTAGCGGCGGTGGAGCTGCTCGGTGTCCTGGTCAGGATTCCACTTCAGGCGGGCCATGACCCAGCGCTCGCCGGCGGCGCCGAGGTACTCGTTGGAGCTGAAGCCCTCGGAGTAGTTGCGGAGGTAGCCGATGTCGCGCTGCGCCTGGAGATCGAACTTGTGCACATCGGCATGCGGCTTGAGTATGAAGCCGAGGTTGTAGTAGTCATAATTCATGAGGTTGTCGTTGTGCCGGATCCAGGCAAGGTAGTATTTCCACCAGTGCTGGTTGGCGGGGGCAAAGACCGGCTCGTTCATCGACTTGCGGACATAGAGGCAGAGCTGCGGCGCAATCGTCTTGTTGACCGGGATTTCGGGAAACGGCGCGGCGAAGAAGTAGGCATAGGTGGAGGTCACAAAACCGGGCCAGACTTTCTGAATCTTGTCGTCGACCTTGTTCAAGTAACGATAGAACCAGATGCCGTAGTGGGCAAGGTAGTCGGTGTCCGGCGAGATGACGCGGCCGGCGGCGTTGGTGAAGGGCCGGG
>CAYRPP010000293.1:0-2660 GCA_964426115.1 uncultured Lentisphaerales bacterium
AGGTCGACAAGTACATCTTCCCCGACGGCCACTGCATCTACCTGCTCGCCGAGGGACGCCTGGTCAACCTCGGCTGCGCCACCGGGCATCCCAGCTTCGTGATGAGCAACTCCTTCACCAACCAGACCCTGGCGCAGATCGCCCTCTGGACCGGGCGGCACGCGGTCGGGGTCACCCGGCTGCCGAAGGAACTCGACGAGGAGGTCGCCCGGCTGCATCTCGACCACCTGGGCGCCCGGCTGACCCGCCTCACCCCGGCGCAGGCCCGCTACATCGGCGTGCCGATCGACGGCCCCTACAAGCCGGAACACTACCGGTATTGACGGGAAGCCCCGTTTCGGCTATTCTGTCTATTTCATTTTCTCATCGGAGAGAAGCTCCGTCCGGGCGGGAGCGCGCAACAGCCGCGGGCAAGCAAGGGATGGTCACCATGGAAGCGTATGCGGTCGTCGAGACAGGCGGCAAACAGTATCGCGTGGAAGTCGGCCAGACGTTCGATGTCGAGCGCCTGCCCGCCCAGACGGGCAACGAGGTCGAGATTGCCGAGGTCTTGGCGGTCTCCGACGGCAAGGCGCTGCGGATCGGCAGGCCCTACGTCGAGGGTGCCAGGGTCGTCCTCGCGGTCGTGGCCGACGACAAGCGCGGCGAGAAGCTCGTGAACTTCAAGAAGCGCCGTCGCAAGGGCTACGAGCGCAAGGTCGGCCACCGCCAGGAGTTGACGACCGTGACCGTCAAATCCATCGCCTAACCCCCCGATCCTCGGAGAGACACTTCCCATGGCAGGCAAAGCACACAAGACCAACGGGCGCGACAGCACCGGCCGACGGCTGGGCGTCAAGCGCTACGACGGCCAGATCGTCAAGTGCGGCACCATCCTCGTGCGCCAGCGCGGCACCAAGATCCATGCCGGCGACGAAGTCGGCACGGGGCGCGACCACACGCTTTTCGCCCGGACCGACGGCGTCGTGGCCTTCTCGAAGGAAGGCCGCGTAGTGAATGTCAAACCGGTGGTGGACGCCTCGGTGTAGCCTTTTAGTCCACCGGCTGCGGACCGCCGACGTGAAGACCCGCCACTTTGTCGATTGCCTCACCGTCCAGGCGAGGGCGGGGCGGGGCGGCAACGGCTCCGGCAGTTTCCGCCGCGAGGCGCATGTCGAACGCGGCGGCCCCGACGGCGGCGACGGCGGACGCGGCGGTCACATCATCCTCCGCGGCGACATCAACGAAGACTCGCTGATACGCCTCTTCTACAGCCCGCGGCTCGTCGCCGAGGCGGGCGTTTCCGGCCGCGGCCAGCAGATGCATGGGCGCAACGGCGCCGACCTCGTCGTGCACGTGCCCTGCGGCACCTTGGTCTTCGACGAGGAGACCGGCGAACTGCGCGGCGACATCACTGCGGACGGGCAGGAACTTGTCGTCGCCCACGGCGGCACGGGCGGTCTCGGCAACATCCATTTCAAGAGCGCCACCCACCAGGCCCCCACGGAGTTCACCCCGGGTACGGAGGGCGAGGAGTTCCGCCTGCGTCTGGAACTCAAGGTCATCGCCGAAGTTGGCCTCGTGGGTTTCCCCAACGCCGGCAAATCCTCCCTGCTCGCCGCCCTGAGCGCGGCGCGGCCCCGGATCGCCGCCTATCCCTTCACTACGATCAACCCCATGATCGGCACCCTGGTCTTCGATGATTTCAGCCAGATCCGCATCGCCGACATTCCCGGCATCGTCGAAGGGGCCCACGCGGGCGTCGGCCTGGGCCTCGACTTTCTGCGCCACCTCGCGCGGGCCCGGGCGCTGCTCTTCGTCGTTGACGCCGCCGGGGTCGATGGGCGCGCGCCCTGGGACGACTACCGCGCCCTGCGGCGCGAGATCCGCCTCTTCGATCCCGCCCTGCTGAAGCGTCCGATCCTGCTCGTCGCCAACAAGATGGATCTGCCCGGCGCCGCGGAGAACCTCGCCCGGCTCAACGCCGCGGCCCGGCGGCAGGCCATCCCCGTCTCGACTGTCTCGGGGCAGGGACTCGACGACCTGCGCGCCCGCCTCAAGGCGCTCATCCGTCCCATGGCCCCCGGCGCCGCGCCGCGCGGCGTGCCCCGGGTGCTGAAGGCGTCCCGTGACGATGGCCTCGTCACGCCCGAGAAACTCGCCCGGGCCAGTTTCCTCGACATCGCTGCACCCGCGTCACGGAAGAAGCAGCGGCGCCAGGGGTGAGACCCCGTTGGCCCTTCACCCCTGCCGGGGTTCAGGACGAGAAGTTGGCAGATCCCTTCTGCGTTGCGTTAGCCCCTTCGTACCCTTCGTGGTGAACCTCCCTCCTCGTCCTCGTCCTCGTTCTCGACCACTCACCACTCACCACTCACCAACCCCGAACCCTGAACCCTGAACCCTGAACCCTCGGTCCGTTCTGGCATTCGCGATCCAAATCTGCTAGCATTACCTCCAAAATCGCGTCGGAATCCATCCGGCAGCGGAGGAGAAACGATTCATGGCTTGGTTAACCGAACAACAGCCAGACGCCAAAATCCGACCGGTCAACGACCTTTGGACGGTCTGTCCCGCCTGCAAGCGCTTTGTCGAACGTGCTGTGTGGCAGGACAACCTCAAGGTCTGCCCGGCGTGCAACGCGCATGACCGCCTCGGCTGCCGCGAGCGCCTGGCGCTCCTGG
>CAYRPP010000294.1:0-2645 GCA_964426115.1 uncultured Lentisphaerales bacterium
CTTCTGATTGCCGTCAGAAGGTGCAACGATATTTGGAGGTTTTTTATATGTGTATCGAAGTTGAGAACAATCAATCTACAAACAATAATATATCATTAAAACTATTTAAAGATGTCGATAATAATGTAAAAAACATTGATCCTAGAACTCAAATAGCTTTGGATATTTTAAGAAGTGCAAAACCAAACCCTAATAGTAAAGATCCTGCTGATGTCATAAAACTTCATAAAACTGCAAGAGCAGGTGCAACTACTTCTCTATGTAATGCAGCTATAGAAGAAAATAAACCTTTTTTACTTGTAGCACCAACAACAAAAATTAATGAAGAAACAATTGTTGTTGATGTTAAAAAATATTCAAATAAGGATGCAATTCTAATTAATATTCCAAACAATAAGAAATGCTTACTTAATCAGGAGATGATTGAAGATAATCCTGATTTTGATGAACTTAAATGGTTGCCGATTGGGGGAATCTGTTCTGATTGTGCTTTTTATAAAGAATGTCCTGTAACTGAATTCCTCCGAGCAAAAAAATTTAATGGAGTGTGTCTTACTTATGATAAGCTTGCAGCTTTACAAATGGTAGCTTTAATGTATCCAGAATCAGCAGCAGCAGAAATAATTAATAAATTCGATCAAACAAAAGTTGTAATTCTCGATGAAGCTCACAAATTAGCATTTGAAAAAACAACTACTATAGATCTTCCAGAAACTAATAAAAATATTGAAAATCTCATTAATAAAATTAATTTGGCTCATAATAATGTGGATGCAGCAAAAGCAGATGAAAATAAACAATTTTTAACTATACTATCAACAGTTAAAAAGTTTTTGAAATTCATAAGTAATCCAGTATTAATTGAAACTAAAAATAAACTCAAAAAAGAATATTTATCTGATGTTGATACGAATCACATACAGAAAAGACATTCAATTACATTATATAGTAATTTCAAAAATAATAAAATTGCATACAAAAGAACAACCAATAAATATACAGGTGAAAATAAACTCGAAATTATTGATCAGACTAATGCCATCAAGGAATTAATGAATGAAGTTTTAACTTTAATTCCAATTAGAAGAAAGTATGATATTTCGATGAATGAAATTAATTCACTTTTCGATATGCTTGATATAGATCTTAGTGTTCAGTACTCCCTTTCAATTGATAAAGACCTTAAAATGAGTGTTACAGTTATTGATCATGAATACTCAGAATACTTAAAACATTTCACTAAAGCAATTCAAACAGTAAGACAGATAATATTAACATCTGCAACTTTCCCAAATTACGATTATAATAATTATTTTTATTCAGGGGTCAAAATAATAGATGTTTTATTTGGTGAAAATGGAGATCCTTTCAATACAAACTCCAAAATGAAAATATTTTGTGATACAAAAAAATATTGTGCAATTGGAAGGAATTCCGTAAAATGTCAAATGGATGAAATTATTAAAAGATGTAAAAACATTTTTGATATTTATGGTTCAGAAAATTGCTTGCTTATTTGTAAGAATAAAGTCGAAAGTGAAATCATTTCAAAAAGATTAAAAAATGAAAATTTTTGTACAAATAAACAATATTATCGTTCTTCTGACATGATGGGAGTACCTTCAACTTTAAGAGTTGGAATACTTATAAGTACTGCAAATATTCCAACACATTCATATGATCCGGTTTGTGACAGCTTAGAAGATGCTCGAATTCTAGCAGAAGAAGATATGCAGGTTAATACATATCAAGCTCTCTCTAGGGTTAAAGATCCTGAAGGAATTGAACCTTCAGTTGTTTTTGCTCTTGGTTGCACAGAAAAGGATATGGAAAATATCATATCTTGGGGTGGAGATAGGGAAACAAAAATTGGGGAAACCGAAATAGGAAAAGCAACCGAAAAGAATGTTACAATTTCAGGTGTCAAAGTTTCCAAACCTACACTTTATACTTATGATTGGAAAGAAACCCTAATCCAGAGTAGTATTCATATGAATGGATATTTTACATCTGTAACTTTTGATTTTTACAGAACGGAAGAATTGATGGAGTTAAGTAAAGATAATTTTTCAGTTGAGTCAAAAGCAGAACTGTTAAATAAAGTGTTTGAAGGAACTAGATACAAAACTCAATTTAAGTACAATAATGGTGGATTTTCAAAGAAGGATGTTACAATTAATAAGAAAATAATTACTGAATATGTTTTAGGGAATAAAATTTATTTTATCCGTCCGATCTTAAATAAGAAAACAAATTTCGTTTTATTTGAACCTGAAAGTGATCTTGTTCTATTTAAGCTTAAATCATTTCTTGATTCTAATCAGATTCCACATGTAGTTGAGAAAATAAATAATGTTTATCGTACTTGGATTTTCGTAAAAGAAACATCAATATCAGTTGTTAAGAAATTTATCTATTCAATAATTGAAAAAATCAATGGTCTGAAAGTAATTCTATCAGATGAATTAATCCTTATTCCGTTTGGTCAGGATTCCGAAATTCTTGTTAATAGTCAATTTGTTAAGGAATTTAATAATTATTCAGGTGGGATTATTATTTTATCATCTGCTGATACTGAAAATGAAAAAAAATGAAGTCTACCGTTCTTCATCACAAAAATGAACCCTTTATTATTTGAATCAGTT
>CAYRPP010000295.1:0-2643 GCA_964426115.1 uncultured Lentisphaerales bacterium
CCTATCCATCAACGCCACCTCCGCCAACGCCGGCACCTTCCCGCGGGTGGCGGCCAACACCGCGACCACGGCCCCGTGGGGGATCCGCGTCGCCGGCGACATGGAGATCGCCGGGGCGTCGAAGGTCTACCTAGGCGGCTTCAAGCAGGCCAACCGGACCTATGTCGAGGTCGCGGGCAACCTGAACCTCTCCGGCAGCACCGCCGTCCTCGGGATCTTCGCCGGCCCGACGAACGCCGCCAGCGGCGTCTCGATGCGCTACGGCGGGGCCAACCTCGTCGTCGGCGGGACGACGACCATCGCCTCCGGCGCGCGGATCCAGCCCGCGGCCCACTCGAATAATGGCAGTGAATATGCGGACTACATCCACAACCAGGGGAACCCGGTCGTAATGAGCCTGCAGGATCTCGTCGTAGACGCGGGGGGCTACATCGACGCCAACTATCTCGGCTATCAGGGCAAGCCGACGGCCCAGCCCAACGCCTGGGAACGCCGTGCGGACATGTTCACCTCCACGGATCTGGGCTTGGGCAACCGCAGCACGATCTCCGCCTATGTCGGCGGCAGCTACGGCGGCAAGGGAGGCCTCGGGTTCGCCAAGTTCGGCTACGAGCTGGCCCCCTGTTTCCCCGGCGTCTCCGGCGGCAACGGCGGCAGCAACGTCAAGGGCGGCGGCGCGGTGCGGATCTACGCTAAGACCATCACCTTGAACGGCACGATCCAGGCCGACGGACAGCCCGGCGGCTACACCGGCGGCGCCTCGGGCGGCGGCGTCTGGCTCCTTGCTACCGAGGGGATCACGGCCGGGCGGAACTCGGTCATCTCCGCGAACGCATCACAGGGAACTGTCAACTCCAACGGCGCCGGCGGCGGGCGCATCGCGGCCGGCATCGGCGTCACCGAAGCGCAGGTGGACGACCTCTTCGCGACGGGCTATGCCGAGGATCTCGCGATCGGCGCCGTCGCGGTCGCCGGCCTCCACGGCACGGTCGCCGCGGCACGTTCAAAAGGCGTCAGGTACGACCTGGCCGACGGCGAGCCCGGCACGGTCTTCGGCTATGTCAACCTCAAGGGGAGCCACAAGCTGACCATCACCGCGACCGACACCGGCAATCTGGCGTTTTTCAGCGCCACGCCCGGCTTCGGCGTCAAGCCCAACGACGGGGCGATCACCTCGGCCACGATCGGCGAATACGCCTACGACAACGCCGGATCGACCCGCTGGCAGGTGACCGGCTACACGATCACGGCCGACGACACCAGCGCGACGCTCGCCTCCGGCGCCGGCACGAACGTCGTCGCGATTCCGGCCTATGCGGGCGACATCACGCTCACGTGGACAATCTCCGAGGCGCAGCGCAAGATCACGACCACGGTTCTCAACGACACAGCCGGCGGCAGCGTCGTGGTCGACGGTGACGACGCGAATGGCTGGGTCACCGAGAGCGGCAGCGTCACCATCATCGCCTCCACCGTCACCGTCGGAATGGAGTTCCAGTACTGGCTCGGCGACATTCCCGAGACCGAGCGCTACTCCCCCTCCTTCACGCTCGAGGGCGTCCCCCAAGCACTGAACATCAAGGCCTTCTTCGGCGGCACAACCGGTGAGACGCTCTTCGCCAAGAACCAGACCATCACCGACTGGTTCGCGCCCTCCAACTGGCAGACGGCCAAAGTGCCGGGCACGAACGACACCGCGATCCTGGGAACCGACCTCTCGTGGCGCAACGTGACGGGCGGCGAATTCCTCCACGTAGGCTCGCTTGTCGTCTCGAACGCGATCCTCAACCTCAACGTGAACTGCACCGCCACCGCCAGCCGGAGCGCCATCCAGGCCTCCCTCAACGCGGCGCCGGCCAACCCCGTAGCGCTGGTTGTCACGCGCGATCTCGTGACGGGGCATGCTAACAGCGCGGTGATGATGGGCGGGGCCAGGCAGGGTAACTTCACACGGCTGCTCGTCGGCGGCGACATCACGATGGCCGCCGGAGTCATCTCCGTGAACGCCGGATGTGACGAGATCGACATCACACAGGTCTCCGGCGCCAAGTATCGCTACAACAGCATCGCGGAGATGCTGTTCGGCAACAACAAGGTCACGGTCGGCAGGACGCTGAAGATCCAGAGCGGCGCGACCTTCTTCGGGCGCAACGACTCCCGCACCGGCGCCGCGCTCCACTACCAGCTCGCGAAGCTCGACATCGACGCGGGGGGGACGCTCAGCGCGGCCTACGGCGGTTACCGCAACTTCGTCCGCGACGGCAGCGAGATCACCTGCTGCCCCTCCGGCATCAGCGTCTCCGACGACTACAACTCCATGGCTTACGGCGGCTACGGCACGATCAGGAACAACACGACCTCGTACAACACAGCGTACAACAAGTACGGCTACGCGAACGCCCCGTATCACCCAGGCGCGCCGAACGCGTCGATGCGTGCCGATGCTACAATCAATTGCGCCGGCGGCGGCTCGATCCGCATGGATGCCGGCGAGGTCGTCCTCAACGGCACCATCACCACCGAGAGCAACTCCGACAACAAGGGCGGTGGCTCCGGCGGCGGCATCTGGATCAATGCCGGCCAGTACACCTTCGGCGCCAACGCGCGCGTGAGCGTCAAGGGCGGCAACAACTCGCAGGACGG
>CAYRPP010000296.1:0-2635 GCA_964426115.1 uncultured Lentisphaerales bacterium
GCGGAAAATGCGTTCGCGCGAACCATGAACTCCCCGAGAACCCGCCACTCTCAAGTGCCAGGCAAGGCATGGGTGCTGAACATGGTCGCGGCAATGGAGGTGAGAAGATGCGGAACATATTGATCGGGAACCGGGCGCTTCCTTCCCGCAGGCCGGTTGTTGTCCGGCGGCTGGATGTGTGGCGTGGCGTGGCACTCGTCTGGATGTCGTTCGCGGCGCATCTCGCGGCTCAGGTCACGACGATCTACATCGACGCCTACGACCAGCCCGCTTCCAATGCGTGGAACAAGGTGAATTTCTCGTCCGCCGGAACCTACAGCAACCTGGTCGACAGCACGGCCGCCGTCATCCCCGTCTGGGTGGAGGTGACGACGGCATGCCAAGGGCTGAACTCCAGTTCCGCCAATCCGCCTACCGGCGACGCCGCCGAATTCGCGCCGGCGGGTCCGAACCAGTGCTATGGCTCGACCACCCCCTCGGTCGCCAAGGTGCGCGGCCTCGCCCCCGGCTGCATCTACTCATTCACCTTCTATGGTTCACGCGTTGGCGTGAACGACAACCGCGATACGCGCTTCCATGCGGCGGGCGTGAACGGCGGAACCAATATCCTCGCCGTGGGCAATAACACGAGCGAGGTCGCGGTCGTGCCGCAAATCTGTCCCACCGCCGCGGGCGAAATCACCATCACCATCGACCAAGGGCCGGCCAACACGGCGGGCTACTTCTATTTTATGGGCATGAAGATCGAGGGGTTTCTGGCGGAGGAAACACTCACCATCGCCGGTATCCCGGCGAACATCGGTGACCCGGATCCCTGCTACGGCACATATGGCGGTGTCGCCAACGGCTCGAACCTGACCATGTCTGTCGCGAGCGGGAAGGGGATGATCGATGTTTCCGACACCCAGCGCGCCTGCTGCACGGGCTATGTCTGGTATGCGGTCACAACCAACACATTGGAAAAGACCCCTGTGGCAGCCGCGCCCGAGACGACTTTCGGCTACACCCACAGCAACATGGCCGAGATCGCCTGGATCTGGCGCGTCGACAACCGCACCGTCGTGACAGCCGGCGTGGGCGGCAGCGTCACCGCGGGCGGCGTTTCAGGCTCGGTGCTGACGAACTGGGGCGACAGCGTCACCGGCAGGCTGGATATCGTTGCGGTTCCGACTGAAGGACGAGTCTTCCACAAGTGGACCGGTGACATTGACGACGCCGACAGCCGCAGCGCGGCTGTTACGGTTGACTACTCTCGGGCCCGCACGATTGCCGCCAACTTCGGTTCAATTCATTTCGTCGATCAGAACAGCGCGTCGCCCGAATCACCGTTCAACACATGGGAGACCGCGGCGCATACGATCGCGGATGCGTATGCGGTGTCTGTAGACGGCGACGAGATTGTCCTCGCCGAGGGAACGTATACCCCTGCCGACACGGTGACGGTCGTGAAGGGCGTGACGATCCGATCCGGGAGCGGCGTCCGGGAGAGCGTAATTGTGACCGGCGCGGGCACACGCCGTCCGTTCATTCTCGACCATGCGGACGCGAAGCTCATCTCGATCTCCGTCCAGAACGGCAAGGCGGACACTGGCTCCTATACCGTCGGCTCCAACATCCGCATCAACGCGAACGGCGGCACGGTCTCCAACTGCGTCGTCCGCGGCGGCATCTTCTCCACCTATGCGGTTCGTGGGAGCGGCGGCGGCGCGGGCATATCCTGCGCGAGCGCAAACGGACTCATCGTAAGCTGCGTCGTAACCAACAACGCGTTGCTGGGCAACAGCGGCATCCAGCAGGGCGGCGGACTCTACCTGACGGCCGGCAAGGCGGTGAACTGCTTCATCGCAAAAAACAAGGCCCTGCTCGTCTCGAACAGTTCGTCCTACGGCGGCGGCGTTTTCATGAACGGCACGGCAAAGCTCGTCAACTGCTCGGTGGTGGATAACATGGGCACGTACTGCGGCGGCGTGGACGCGTACGGCGCGGACGTCGCGATCGTGAACTGCCTGATCTGGGGCAATTCCGGTGACGGAGCGACGGACGTCTGCCTCGGTCACACAGAGTGCTTTGACAACTGCGTGGCGCGCTATCCGATCAATGCAAGCTGCTTCGGCCCGGGGACTTCGGCGACGACCGGTCCATTTTACACTCCGACCCCGGCATTCGCGGGGATCGACAACTCCAAGACGGTGGCGGGCGTGACGCTGCCGGCGACGGACATCCTCGGGAACCCCCGCTTCGTCGGCGCCGCAGCGGACGTCGGCTGTGTCGAGTACCAGGCGACCGCACCGGATGTCGCGTTCTCGGTATCGGAATCGTCGGGCTTCGCGCCATTAAGCGTGACGTTCACAGCCCACACCTCGGGAATGTCGGGCATCGCATCCTACAATTGGGACTTTGACGACGACGGTTCCGTCGACGAAACGACGACGGGGCCGGGCGTCACGCATAGCTACGCGGTCGGCTATGCGACGCCGAAGCTGACCGTCACCTATTCCGGGCAGGACTACACTTATTCCGCCCCGGCCAACGCCATCAAGTCGTACCCGCAGACGATGTACGTCGACGGCAGCAACGACAATCCGGTGGCGCCATACGGGACCAAGGCGACCGCGGCGAATACCATCGGGGCGGC
>CAYRPP010000297.1:0-2628 GCA_964426115.1 uncultured Lentisphaerales bacterium
GACAACTTACCCCGCCAGCCAGCGGCCAGCGTTGCGCTGGCCGCTGGCTGGCGGGACTGTTAATCCGTTGCGTAAAGAGTAGAAATGCTGAAAAAAACGTCAGAACAAAACTGTCCGCAAGCGGAAAAGACGCAAGGCCACACGTCCGCCATGCGCCCAGCCCTCACACCCGAGACTGTCCATTTGCGCGGCGCGGCACCATGGGTTCTGCTTGGCGCTGGTCGTAGAATGTGCCATGATATAAACGCATCCGGCGGCGCATGGCCTGCTATCGTGGGCTCCCCCGTCCAACGGATCCGTTGAATCGAAGCCTTATGAAATGTCCGATCTGTTTCTCGGAACACGTTCGTATCCGCTCCTGTACCCGCGGCCACCCGGAAAACCGTTTTCTGGTATGCCGCTTCTGCGGTCACGGATTTTGCTCATTGCCGGTTACGGCAGCGCAGTTGGCCACCTTCAACGCGAAGTCGTTTGCGGAACTGCCTGGCGCATCCGGTTCGCAAACGGAATCCGCG
The DNA here is from genome assembly GCA_964426115.1 of uncultured Lentisphaerales bacterium. GTDB lineage: Bacteria > Verrucomicrobiota > Kiritimatiellia > RFP12 > JAAYLN01 > JAAYLN01. Next base: position 516 of record CAYRPP010000297.1, read on the forward strand.
GCTATCGAGCAGGCATCCGACCGTCACGCGCGATGGTTGATGCGGAAGGCGGATGCCTATGCGAGGGGCACGGATCTGCTGGACATCGGGTGCTACACCGGCAGGCTGCTGCGCGTGTTCGTTCACGAATCGCGCTTCCGGTGCCATGGCAATGACATTGTTCCTCCGGCCTGCCGCTACGTACGGGAAACCCTCGGCATTCCAGTCTTCGAGGGCGCATTTTCCGCCGAACTGGTCGCTCCCGCGCGGTTCGATGTCATTCTGGCGTGCCACGTGCTGGAACATGTGGACGATCCGCATGCCTTCGTCCGGGAGATCAAGGCTGCCTGCAACCCGGGCGCGCTGGTGATCGTTGTCTCGCCCCATGACGCCGGGTTGACCGCCCGGCTCAAGCGACGAATCTTCTATCCCGCAGGGGCGACGCACGAGTATGGCCACCTGCATTATCCGATGCACCTTCAGGGGTACACGAAAGCCTCGCTTAAGGCACTTTTCGTTTCCGAAGGATTCGAGCTACTCGAATGCACAACCCTTTCCAAGCTACAACCGGCCTACGGGCATGCGTTCAGGGGGTGGCGGGAACGGGCGTTGCTGCCGCTATTTCTGCTTGAATACCTGACGGATCTCGGCAATCTAGTCTGCGGATGCTTCCGTGTCCCCGGCCCGGGCGCGTCCAGTCTCGCTCCATCCTGATCAAGGCGGCCAGGGATCATCCCGGGCGCAAGCGTCTTTACGCGTGCGCCGCGAACCGGATGCAGAATGAGTGTGCATTTGTGCGTAGGCACGGCTGACCACGCTTGCCTTTCTCTTGGCGAAATCATTGCCATGACTAGTGCGGAGGAACCATGAGAACGAACCGGCAGATGCTGATCATGTGCCTGTTGTTTAGCGGCTTCGCTTTCGTCCGAGTCGGACTGGGTGAACCTGCTGATGTAAAGCTGCCGTCCGAATTAACCGGTCTCGTCCAGCGATATGACCAGGAACTCGCGGCGATCGAGGTCGCATCGAGCAATCAACAATACCTGGTGTTGGATAGTTATCGTGGAAGTGTCAGTACACTGGAGATGGAGGAGCGGCGCGCGGGGAACCTCGATGGGGTTCTGGAGTGCCGGAATGAGCAGGAACGCATCGCAAATCAAGGCCGCCTGCCCACCAATGTCTCTGCGCATGTGTCACTGGGCAACCTGCAACGCGCCTTTGGCGAGCAATGGCGGTCGCTGGATCGGGAACGGCTGTTGCGTCGATCAATGCTTGCGCGTCAATATCTGCAGGCGCTTGATCAGCTCAAGCGGGAACTGGTGCGTGGGGGGCGACTGGCCGATGCCAAAGCCGTGCAGGCGGAAGAGACCCGTATTCACGCGTGCTTGCAGCCGCCACCCAGCCCGCCGGCGCCACGGCCTTTGGCCGGCAACCGTCCGCCGAAGTCGGCAACGACGCGGGAAACGATCGTCTGGGATTTCTCCGCCCGGCCCCCTGATGGCGCCCGGCGTGCAGGAACGGGCCGGTTTGCCATCAACCGGGACGGACTACTGGCGGAAGATTACGGTTTTGGCGACACGGACTATTACGGCCCCGAAATACACCTGCCGACAAAATACACCGGCAATTTCCGTCTGGAAGCGGAAGTGCTGTATTCGTCACTGGAGGGGCTTGAGGCTGGCTATCTCCAAATCGTTGTAAGGTTTGCCGATCAGGCAGAGATCGCCTATCGCGTGATGGATCACAATGATCAGGTTCCCGAAGTGGTGGAAATGGTCAGCGACCGGGCACGCGTCATCACCCGAAAGGCACCGCGATTTGGCCGTGCTGAGTGGCAGGGGCGCGAGGTGGACATCGAACGCACTGGCCCGAAAGTCACGGTGTGGTCGGGAGGGGAATTACTGACCACGGTGCACGACGTGTCCACCAACCGCTTGACGGAGATCGTTATCATGGCTCATCGCATCGTAGGGCGATCGAGTCCGCTGGCACGGGTTGGACTCCGAAGCCTGACGCTCTCACGGCCGGAACAGAAACATCAGGATAAGCCTCGCTGAACAGGGGCGTAGGCTGACTTGAGCCAGGCGGCAGCCAGCCCTAGCTATGGACCGCCAGAACGACCTATGCGTTCCTC
>CAYRPP010000298.1:0-2599 GCA_964426115.1 uncultured Lentisphaerales bacterium
GGGCGTGACGAGCAGGGCGCACTTGCCGATCCAGCCGAGGCCGGCCAGCGTGGCGCCGGTCTTGTGCTGAAACGGTGCCCGCAAGGTGGTGGCCGACCAGTCGCCGGTGGCGGGGCGCGCCTGCGCCCGCCAGCCCCGGGTCCCGATGAAGGCGGCTATGTCTTGCGCGGTCGCGGTCAGCAGGGCATTGAGGCGGCTGTACTCACCCGCGTAGGCCTCGGTCGGCCCCTCGGCGATCCCCGCCACGATGGAAGGGGTGAGCGGCATGGCGAACGAGACCGCCCTGGGGAAGCCCTGCCGGGTTTCGTCGTCCAGCGGTGCCAGGTCGGCGAATCCGACCACGACGGCCCCGGCGTCGCGCAACCGGTCCGATACGGAGTCCGACAACATGGTTGCATCGTCATTCATGGAATTACTGCCCTGCCCATTGATGTCGTCAATTCTACGCTTTGTGGCCGACGACCGCAAATTCAGGCGCACTCTGGTCAAACGGTTTGCCCGCGACATCGGCATAGCGTTCCCTGATAGTCCGCGTTCACATATTGAATGTCCAACTGCTCACGGTGTGCAACTTCCATGGCGTACGCGATGGAGCGCTTCGAGAAATCAATGCCGGTCACCCTCGCTTGGTGCCTGGCCAAACGTGTCGTATACAAGCCGGGCCCACAGCCAAAATCAGCGATTCTGGTATCAGGCTCAACAAAGCGTTTCGCCGTGCGCGGCGATCCATTCTTTCGCGAGTTTCACCGCCGGTACGTCGAGCGCCGCGGCGAAAGTCGGATGGAAGATGAGCCCCGTTACAGTCCGGTCGGCGAGGAACTTCCGGGCGAAGGAAAGCTGCATTTCCATGCGCTCGGCCGGAACCGGCGCGCCAAGAGTGAAATCCCACATGTAAAGGCCGAGGAGAAGATCCTTTTCAAGACCGATGAACTCGCGGCAGCGCTTCACGTTGTCGGCCATGGTCACGATGTTCGAGCTGTTCCAGAACCAGAGGCTGGTCTCGTCGCAAAGATCGAGCTTCGGCTTGAACTCCGGCTTGAAACCGTCCTGATCGGAGTAGAGGACGACCGACAGCCGCAGATCATGCGCGTGCACCTCGGCGCTGATCCTCTTGAGATCGTCAAGCTTCTGGTTGAGGCGATCCGAGACGAAGAAGTCGTCGAGAAAGCATCCGGTGAGGTTGGGCATTGCCGGCTGCAGTTCCTCGAATGCGATCTTCATCTTGTCCCAGACCGACCCCGCGGCTCCGTCGGTGATGCTGAAGGTGATGCGTTTCATGTCCCTGAACTGGTCGAAATAGTTCCCCCACGGATGCTTCGGCATGTTCCCCCACCTGACGACACAGTCGTTCGGAATGCCCATCAGGCGGCATCCCGCCGCCTGCTCGACGGTCTTCCCCGGCCACTCGCAGCCCTTCTTGACGGAATGGTGGCACATCTCGGAATGATGTCCCCACATCCAAAGCCGGTCGCGGATCGTCGGTCCGTAGAACGACGCCTCTCCCAAAACCGACTTGCAGCCGCCAAGCGCCGCCGTACCTGCGGTCATTGACGCAACGTTGACGACATCTCTCCTGCTGGTCATATCCGAATCCTCCTACTGGTTCATTTGCGCTATGGGTCACTCATCCTTGAGCCGGAGTCGAGGTAATGGAAATGCGCGAGGATATATGCATGATCGTTTGCCCCTTCGAGCACCTCATGGATGCGCTCGCCTCATCCCATGGGGTGGAAATATAGCACGGCGGATGCTTGATGGTTAGCGAAAACCTCTTAAGCAATCCTGCAGTCCTGCAATCCTGCCATCCATGAAACGGGGACGATCATCCACCTACATCCGCTCCCGAATCCGCTTGATCGTCAGGGGAGCACAGCCCTCGAAATGATTGTTGACGAAAACATAGGTCTTGCGCTGGGGCGTGCGCAGGTCCTGAAGCATCCCCGCCAGGGCGGCGATTTCGCCGTCGCGGGCATCGACGATCTTCGACCAGTCCTTGCCGGAGCGCTCGTCCATCGTCTCCCGGTCGGGGCCGTGCAGACGGATCACGACCCGGTCCGTCAGTTTGTCGGCATACTGTCCGCAGACGCGCCAGACGGGCGGCATGTAGTAGCCCTGCTGGAACACATGGCTCGCGTCCAGCCGGCGCAGCAGGTTGAAATAGGGGCCGTTGAGCCAGTTCAGGTTGCGCGGCTCGATGCACCACTCCAGCTCCTTCGGCAGCCAGCTCATGAATGCCTCCAACTGCTCCAGAAAGTCGGCCTGCGACTCCATCATCTGGCGATTCAGGTAGCCGAACTGGAGCATCAGCGGCCCCAGCTTGCCCCGCATCGGTTCCAGGCACTCCAGTGTGCGGTTAAGCAGGTCAGCCGAGAGGAAGTGGGGATTCGGCGCCAGCGCTTCGGTCTGCGATTTGGGATGGAAATGCGTCAGTGTCAGCGCATTGGGCAGCTTGACGGCGAACCGGAACGTCGTCGGCACCGACGCCGCGTACTCGGCCGCCAGTTTCGCGTCCGGCAGCCGCACCTGGTCGGGGCCGAAGAGGCGCCAGAACCACTGGTCGACCTCCACGCAGTCGAAGTGCCGGGCATACTCGGCCAGG
>CAYRPP010000299.1:0-2579 GCA_964426115.1 uncultured Lentisphaerales bacterium
CGCGCGACGGCTGGGTGCAGGTGAAGGGCTGGGTCGAGACGACCCGTGTCCGCGCGACCGATCTCGCGCGCCGCGTCGCGGCGCTCGGCGTCGGCACGATCGTCTATACCGACACGGCCACCGACGGCATGCTCAAGGGGCCGAACGTGCCCGCCATGGACCAGCTCTGCCGCGCCGTGCCGTGTCAGGTGATCGCCTCGGGCGGCGTCAGCCGTCCGGAGGATGTGCGCGCGCTCGCGGCCCTGGGCCACGCCAACCTGCTCGGCGCGATCGTCGGCAAGGCGCTCTACGAGGGCCGCGCAACGCTGCCCGACCTCCTGGCCGCGGCAGGCGCCTGACCCATGCTCGTGGTCTTCTTCAAGACGGCCTGCATCTTCCTGATCAGCGCGGCCGGCTTCGTCCTGCGGCGGCGGGGCATCATCGACACCGCCTTCAACCGCCAGCTCTCGCTGCTGCAGATCAACGTGGTCTACCCCGCGCTGATCCTCTCCTCGCAGACGCGCAACTTCACCTGGCCGTCGCTGCTGGCCCACTGGCCGCTCCCCGCCGGCTCGGCCCTGATCATGCTGGCCGGCTGGGCCGCGGGGCTGGCCGCCCTGCCCCTGCTCCGCCGCGAGCCGCCGCCCACCCGGGCCATGTTCCGCTTCCAGTGCACGATCAACAACTACTCCTTCCTGCCGATCATGCTGGCCACCACGATGCTCGACGAGCATGGCGTGGCGCAGATCATCTTCTCGGCGCTCGGCGCGGAACTGGTGGTCTGGACGCTCGGCCTGCAGGCGCTGACCGGGAGCGCGGCGCCCGCCGGGCGCGGCGACGGCGCCCCGCCGTCGCGCGCGGCGCGCCTGGCCGACGGCGCACGGCTGCTCGCCGCGCGGCTCCGCAACCTGGCCTCGATGCCCCTGCTGGCCATGGCGGCGGCGGCCGGCTGGCTGCTGCTGCGTCACCACGCGGGCGCGGCAGTGGACGCCTTCCAAGCCACCCACGTCGGCGGCGCGTTCGGCGACATGATCGCCACGGCGCTCCAGATGACCGGGCAGGCGACGATTCCCCTGGCAGCGATCATCGTCGGCTCGCGCATCGGTGAGATACCACCCGGCCACCTCTGCACGCGGCCGACCGTGCTGACGACCTTTCTACGGCTGGCGGCGATCCCCGCGCTGGCAACGCTGCTGCTCTTCTGGTTGCCGTTCCCGCCGGCGGTGCGTCCGGCGCTGCTGATCGTGGCGGTGCAGCCGTGCTCGATGGCCAGCGTGATGTTCGGCGAGGCCTACCGCTGCGATGCCCGCTTCGCCGCCGCCACGGTGCTTACGACACACGCATGCTGCCTGCTCACGATCCCGCTCTGGCTCTCCGCGCCCTGGTGGCGGTGAGCCTCCTCGTCGCCGGAATTGCCCGTTATTGACGGGGCATGGGGGGATCAGGCATAATTATGTCTAACGGTGTGTTGATATCATTAGGCCCTTCAGGAGAAAAGATGATGAACGGTGGAAATGTTGAATTGGCTGACTGTCGGCGGACCTGGCTTGGCGTCCTGGTCCTGATGCTGCTTCCGGCGCTCTCGGATGCCGGCACGCCACTGGTCTGGCAGGCCTCGCGTTCGGCTGCCATCGCGCTGGCCCAGTCGCAGGGCAAGAACATCCTCCTGATCTCGGGCCGCCCGACGTGCGGCAACTGCTCCTACATGAAGAACACGGTCTGCGAGTTATCCTCGCCCAACATCCGTGGCGTGATTGACCAGTCCTATGTTCCCTGGCTCTGCGACATCGACACCAGCAGCGAGAGCAGCATCTATATGGGCGGGCTCGGCAGCTACACGCTGCCCATGATCTGCTGCATCGATCCGAATAATGCCGCCACCTACCTTGACCGCACCACGAACGTCCAGGATCCGACCACGTTCTACAACCGCCTTCTGAGTCATGTGGTCTCGGGCTGGGACGCGGGTTTCCAGGATCTGGGAGAAGGCTGGCGCCGGCTTGGCTGGTTCGGCGACTTCCGCCCGATGGGCGGGAGTGGATGGATCTGGCACAACGCGCACGGCTTCCTGTACGTGGCCCCGGGCTCCACCCCGCATGACATCTGGTTCTACTCGCAGAGCATGGGCTGGCTGTGGACCAAGAGCACGACCTATCCCTTCCTGTTCCGCGCCAGTGACGGGGCGTGGCTGTGGTATCTCTCCGGTTCCACCAATCCGCGCTGGTTCTTCAACTACAAGACGTCGTCGTGGGAACAGCATTGATGCGTCCGCCGCCCAATGGCGCTAGCCGGATCCAGGCTATTCGCGGCGTATTTTTCTGCCGTTCATTCGCCCGCAGGGACTGGAACAGCGCATCAAGGTGCGGCAGGGTCTTGCGAAAGTCGGGCTAATCGGCGACCGGCGCAATCAGGATCCCTGCACCGGCCTGATCTCGTTCAGGCCCGATGGGTATGATCCCGGAACGCCAGTGCGGCGAGGCGGCAGGCGGCGTGGAACTGGTCGAGCGGGGTGCGGAGCAGGGCGACGCCCTCGCGGCGCGCCGCGGCGAGCATCTCTTCCGGAATCTCCCGCCCGTGGCAGACCAGCACGGCGCGGATGT
>CAYRPP010000300.1:0-2570 GCA_964426115.1 uncultured Lentisphaerales bacterium
CGGCGGACATCACCGTGTACAACGGCAGTGTGGTCGGCTACTCCTGCTGGAGCGGAGCGGCGGCGTCCAACGGCAACACCGGCGGCGCCCCACGCTTCATCGGACGCGCCCGGGGCGACTACCGGCTCACCGGCAACTCGCCCTGCGTCAACACGGGGGTCAACTACCTCTGGACGGCAGCCGACCGCGACCTCGCCGGCAACCCGCGCATCCTGTTCCGAACCTGCGACATGGGCGCCTTCGAGCGCGCCATCGGCTCCGGCACGCTGCTGTTCATGCGGTGAGAGGGCGCGCGAGCAGGTGATCGGGTCGAGCTGGATGACGAGGTTCTTGTGCGGCTTCTCGTGCAACGGCGCCCGGGTGTGAAATTCGCGTGCGGTTTGTGACGGTGAATCATGCGAGGTCAATCCACCGGGGCAGTCCACCTATTCGGCGGGTACGTCGAAGATGAAAACGATCTCGCCGGGGCGTGCGCGCCGGTTCTGCCTCGCAACATGCTCGACGAACTCGGGATCGTCGCGGAAGCGCGCCTGCTTGCGCTGCACGGCGGCAAGCTGCTGCTGCTGGGCGAGGTTTCCGCGCTCCAGCTCCGCGCGTCGGGCGGCCAGCATGCGGGCGTTCCGGAAACGCGGCTGAATCATGGCACCACCGGCCACGACGATGATGGCCGCCACCGTCCAGAAGACAATGCTGAGAACAGTTTTCCCGACGTTGATCGGCATGTGCAAAACTATAGCGTACCTGCCCGTACGGCGCCAGCGGAATTATCCGTCGTGTCCGTCGTGTCCGCCGCGTCGCGCGCCTTGACCCGTCCATCACCACCTGATAAAGTAAAACTCTATTCACTCCTGTCTCGCGGGCGGGCATCGGCCGCCTGCGGGGTGGGGCGTATTTCTGGATCGCGAGAGGAACATGACAACGGCGATAATCGTGGGGGCCGGACGTGGCGAACGCATGGGCGCCAATTACGACAAGGCCTTTCTCAGTCTTGGGCCCCGCCCTCTGGTGGCCTACTCGATGATGGCCTTCGAGGCCTGTCCAGATATCCGGCAGATCGTGCTGGTGGTGCGGCGGGATCGGCTCGAGGCCGCCAAAAACATGGCGCAGATGTTCGGCATCTCGAAGCTGCGAGCGGTCGTGGCCGGGGGCGCGCAGCGGCAGGACTCGGTGCGCAACGGCCTGGCCGAGCTGCCGCCCGAGACGCGCTATGTCGCCATCCATGACGCGGCGCGTCCGCTGGTGACCCCGGCCCTGATCAGCGAGACGGTCAAGTGCGCGCGCAAGCATGGCACGGGCGTGGCGGGTCGCCGGGTGGTCGACACGGTCAAGCTGGTCGAGAAGGCCCCGGTCGTCAGCCGCACCGTCGACCGCGACCAGCTCTGGACCGTGCAGACCCCTCAGACTTTCAGCCTCGACCTCCTGCGCCAGGCCTATGCGCGCCTGGAGGAGACGCGCGAGGTGGTCACGGACGACGCCGCGGCGCTGGAGCGCATCGGGGTGGCCGTGCGGCTGGTAGAGTGGGCCCCCGTGAATCTGAAGGTGACCGTCCCCGAGGACTTGGCGGTGGCCGCCGCCTTGCTGCGGATCTGATCGCGGGAGTCTGCTTCGCATGGATCAAAGATATGCCATCATAGCCGACGTCCACGCCAACCTCGAGGCCCTCAATGCCGTGCTGGACGATGCGCGTGCCGAGGGTGTCACGGATTTCGTATGTCTGGGCGACGTGGTCGGCTACAACGCCAACCCGCGCGAGTGCATCGACATCATCCGCGGACTGGGGGCCGTCACCGTGCGCGGCAACCACGACCACTACTGCTCGCACGACGAGTTCCTCGACGATTTCCAGCCGCTGGCAGCCAACGTGATCTCCTGGACGCGGCGGCAGATCAACGAGGAGAATGTCGACTGGCTGAAGAGCCTGCCGCTGTCGCGGATCATGCACGCCTGCGGCATGACGGTCGTGCACAGCACGCTGGACATGCCCGACCGCTGGGGCTACGTCTTCGACCTGCTGGACGCCGAGGCGCATTTCACCTACCAGACGACGCCCATCTGCTTCCACGGCCACACGCATGTCCCGTTGATGTTCGAGAAACAGTCCGAGATCATCCGTTCCGACGCCAACACCCATGTGAAGGTGCTCTTCGGCACCAAGTACTTCATCAACGTGGGCAGCGTGGGACAGCCGCGCGACGGGGATCCCCGGAGTTCCTACGTGATCTACATCCCCAAGCTGAAGGACCTGATCTTCCGCCGCGTGGCCTACGACGTGGAGACGGCAGCGGCCAAGGTGCTCGAGGCGGGCCTGCCGGAGCGGCTCGCCGAGAGGCTGCGGCAGGGGCGGTGAGCACGGTGGCGGCCGGCGGGAAGCGTCCGACATGATCGAGGTAAGGAATGTTGCGAAGCGCTATGGCACCATCCTGGCCCTGGAGGACGTATCGCTGGAGGTGCCGGCCGGCGAGATCCGCGCGGTCGTCGGCCCCAACGGGGCCGGAAAGAGCACGCTGCTGGGCATCGTGGCCGGCGTGCTGAGGCCTGGTGCGGGGCAGGTGCTCGTCGGCGGCGTGGAC
>CAYRPP010000301.1:0-2570 GCA_964426115.1 uncultured Lentisphaerales bacterium
GCCTGCGCGGCGCGTGCGGCGGCTGCCCGCATGCCCAGATGACGATCAAGAACGGCATTGAGCGCATGCTGCGCGAAGCCGTCGACGAAGGCATCGTCGTCGAGCGCGTGCGCTGAGGCGGCCGGCGGTCGAGGCGCCTGCAGAACCTTGCATGCGCCTCAGTTGAAGAGCGGAAAGACGTGGCGTTCTAGCACAAAGTCCAGGGCACCGTAGGTCAGGATCAACGCGTAGAACGAGGCGAAGACGTCGTCGATCACGATGCCAAGACCGCCCCTGACCCGCTGCAACTGCCGGGCGGGGGTGGGCTTGAGGATGTCGCAGACGCGGCTGAGGACGAAGGCCGTGCCCAGCAGGATCAGCCCCTGCATCACCTGGCCGCCGCGCAGCATCTCGGCTATCGGCAGGCCGATGACGCAGATCGGCAAGGTCAGGTACTCGTCCGCCACGATCCGTCCGTCGTCCTTCTCGCCGAAGAACCTCTCGGCGGCGTCGCAGACCGGCACGGCCAGCAGGCTCAGGGCGGCGCAGATGGCGATCTGCCACCCGAGGTGGCGGCGCAGCACGGTGAGGCCGAGGGCCAGCGGCAGTCCGAGCAGGGCGCCGAAGGTGCCCGAGGCGACGGGTGCGCGTCCGAGCCCGAAGCCCGTGGCCACGGCGATGGTGACCCGTTGGAGAAGCGGTTGAAGACTCACTGGCGGGCTCCGGGCGTCAATTCGCGGACAAGAATGGCCAGTTCCTGCTGATCGGCGGGCGGCAGCTCGGCGCGCCGGGGCTGGATCTGGCTGACGATCTCGCGCGCCTTGACGGTATTTCCCATCTGCTTGAGCAGCTTGGCGAGGTTGAGGTGCACGCGCAGGTCGTCCTGGAAGATCTCGAGCGCGCGCGCGTAAGCCTTCTCGGCGTCCTCCCAGCGCCGCGTGTCCGCCAGGACGCCGCCGAGCGTGTCCCAGGCGAAGTAGAGGTCGGGCGAAAGCTCGATGGCCGCGCGGGCCTGGCGCTCGGCCTCGGCAAAATTGCCGCTCTTGCGCAGGAGCTCGGCGAGGTCGTTGAGGGCCGCCGCCGACTTGGAGGCGCTCACGCTGCGGCGAAGGTAGTCCTCGGCCTCGGCGCGCTTGTCGCGGCCCAGCATGAGGGATCCCATGATGTAGTTGGCGAAGCCATGGTTGCGGTTGATCCGCAGAATCTGGCGCGCGTGCTTCTCGGCGGTCACCTTGTCGTCCAGGAGGAAGTCGAGCCGCAGGATCCACTCGAGCAGCATCGGCAGGCCGGGGCGCAGCACGGCGGCGCGCTCGAAGGCGTCGCGCGATGCCTTGTAGAAGGGCCGCCCCTTCTGGTAGGCCAGTTGTCCGCGGGTGATCTGGACGAGGTAGTTGTCCGGCGTGCCGGCGACCGACTCCATCTTAGGCAGCACGCGCCGCTCGACCTCCTCGAAGTCCTTCATCTGCAGCATGGCGATGGCCAGCATGCCGAGGGCCTGCAGGTTCTTGGGCTGCAGCTCCGTGATTTCGGTGAGCTTGATGCGCGCCGCCTCGGGCTGGTTCGCGGCCAGGTCGATGGCGGCGCGCTCGAGGGCCAGAGCGGAGCGGTCGACGCCGGCGGCGCCGGCGCGGTCGATCCATTCGCGCGCCTTGTCGAGGGCGCCCCGGCGCGTCGCGATGCGGGCCATCGAGATCAGGGCGCGCGGGTTGTCGGGCTCGCTCTTGAGGATCTCCTCGTAGATGACCTCGCCGCGCTCGTCATCGCCCTGCTGGACGAGGATCTCGGCCATGTCGCTCCGCACGCGCGTGCGCGAGGCCATGGTTGTCGTGATCGCCTCGGCGCGCTCGAGGCCCGCCATGGCCATACCCGGTTGTCCGGACAGCGCCCAGGTCCACCCGAGCTGCGCGAAGAGCACGGGCGAGCGCACATAGCCGAAAAAGCGCGAGAGCGACCAGACGGGGAGGCGGTGCGCCATGTTGTCGACGAAGTCCTTGAGCTCCTTCTCGACCACCGGCTTGTCCTGCGGGCGGAACTTGGGATCGCGGTTGAGCATCTCCGCCATGTTCAGCAGCGCGCTGATGTTCTCCACATCGATGGCGCGGGCCCGGCGGTAGACCTCGTAGGCCTCTTCCGGACGTCCCAGATCCTCGAGCAGCACGCCGGTGTTGTTGGCCACGAAACCGACCTGCCGCCGCAGCGCGCCGCGGAAGTCGGCCACGGGGTCGCGCACACCGCGCGACCGGGCCAGGAGACGGGACATCCGGTCCCAGAAGGGGGCGTAATCCTTCAGGTAGTCGACATCCTTCAGCGTGTCGCGGTCGCCCACGCCGACAAAGCCGAAGTAGAGCGGGGCCACGGCCCACTTGGCGCCGACGAGCAGGTCGGGAGCGCTCATCACGGCGAGTTGCGGGCCGATCCCGGGATTATCGGCGATCCAGTCCTGGATGAAGGCCATGATGCCCAGGTCGAGGACATTCCTCATGCGGACTTTGTCCATGTCCTTGAACACGGGATCAACGTCCAGGAGCTTCTTGATCTGGCGGATGTAGATCGGGTTGTCGTTCTTGTGAAGCGCCAGCAGGGTGAGCGGC
>CAYRPP010000302.1:0-2561 GCA_964426115.1 uncultured Lentisphaerales bacterium
ATCGGCATCGACCTCCGCATCGACGACAACGCCGGCCGCCGCGCCGCCGGCGAATGACATCGGCGGATGGCGCGCCGTCGGCGTTGTTTATCACGGGAAGCGCACCGGTAGTCGTGCCGCAGACGATGTTGCCGTCGTTGAGCGTGGCGACGGCGGTCAGGAATAGAGGCCAGGACCGGTGATCGAACGGTTGCCGATTATGGCGCCGTTATTCGTCCCGAAGTCATGGATGCGCCTCCGTGCCGGCCAGCGCGGCGGGCGGCGGCGATCCAGCGGCGGGCCGCGTCAATGTCGAGCGCGTTGCGGTAGCGGAGTTCCTGGTAGCCCTCGATCCAGCGCGACAGCTCCTCCCGGCGGGCCGGCGGCAGGTCGCCGCCGATCCGCGCCAGCCAGCCGTCCCAGCTCTCCCAGTCCCGGCGCTGCAGCTCGCCGGGAACCAGCCTGCGCGCCAAAGCCGCCGCCGTCCGCGCGAGTGCCTGGCGCGCCAGGGCCTCCGTGCCGGCGGCGCGCAGCCGCCGGTGCCTGGCGGCAAGCGCCAGCAGGCAGACCGCCGCCAGCAGTCCGCCCCAGGGTGAAAGGAGCAGCGCCCGCATGCCTCGCGCGGCGGCGGCCCCCGCGTCCGCCACAACCTGCAGCGGATTGGTCTCCTCGACCAGCACCAGCAGGCGCCGCCACAGGAATAGAAACAGGTCGGCCGTCCGACGCAAGGCGCCGACGCGGCCGTGCTGCGCTGGCAGTCCGGCGCTGGGTGTCGCCTCGACCAGGAACCAGGTGCCTGCGGCGGCATCCCACGCCTCGACCCAGGCGTGTCCCTGCCGCTCGCGCACGACCCAGCGCCGCAGCCAGGGCGCCCATTCGCGGCAGACGAAGCCGCCGACGACACGGGCGGGTATGCCGCGATACCGCAGCATGAGCGCGGCGGCGCTGGCGAAGTGGACGCAGTAGCCGGAGTGCGTCTTCATGAAATGGATCAACGGGTCGGGCCGCGCCGGATGTCGGAAGGTGTCGCTGTAGGCGAAGCGGCCGGTGAAATGGTTCCTGATGCACCGTGCGGCCGCCGTTGGGGTGCGGGCCTCCGTCAGCCCCGGGCACCCGGCGACCCATTCCGAGACATCCTGCGCCAGATTTGCTGGCACCAGGAGGTAGGCCGGATCGCTGAAGCCGTCCGGCAACTGATAGGCGCCCGCACCCGCAGCCGACGGCCATACGTCGATCTCGTACCGAGCGGAGGTGCTGTTGTCGACATGCACCATGCCGTTGGAGTTGGCCCGCGGATCATCATCGACCGGGCAGAAGAGCGTCGCCGCCGCGCCCAGCAGGCAGATGGCGGTCAGCAGCCGCGGCGCGAACACATCGAAGAGCATGCGTTCCGTAGCGCGCTGCGGATTATCGGGCAGCAGCAGGTAGCGGGTGAATATCTCCTCCGGATCGGCGCGCGCGTCGGCGGGATCGAGTGGCGTTCCGGCTTCGGGCGCCAGCCAGCGTCCCTGGAGATAGGTGGTGAAGACGCTTTCGCGGAGATAGCCGGGGGCCTCGGCCGCCTGGATGGCCAGCAGCAGGCGCGTGCGCCGCCCGAAGCCCACGGGCAGCGCCCGGAAGAGCGGCAGTTCCGGGTCGCGCCGCCAATCGCGGTAGTGCGACGAATACAGGCTCATGCCCATCAGTCGGCGCTGCGCGTCCAGGGCCGCGCGCTCGACCGTCGGGGCCAGCCATAGGGCCGCGGCCAGCGCCGCTGCCATCCAGCCCCCGCGGGCGAGCCACTCGCGCATCCCGAAGCGCGCCGCGCCGGAGGCGCGGTGCGCCGCATCCTGCCGCGCGAGTTCCAGCAGACCGGCCAGCGCGATCAGCGTCCAAAGGAAAGGCGGGCGCGCCGCGGCGGCGGCGTCCGCGGTCTGGCGGGCCAGGACCAGCATGGCCATGGGAAGCACGCCCAGCATGATGCGCGTGACTCCGGCCGTTCCCATGCGGAAAAAGAGGGCACCCGCGCCGAGCGCCGCGAAGAGCGCCGTGACCAGGCGGTCGAGCAGGTAGAGGCGGGCGTAGTCCGTCTTGACAGGCATCAGCCGCCCGATATTGGCGGCCATGCAGACGACCGTGACCGCCAGCGCCAACCAGATGATCCAACGCGAGGAGCCCGGAAGGGGACGCGGCAGTGCGAGCGCCGCGGCCGCCAGCAGGGCCGTGATCCAGAAGAGCCCCGTCCCGGCTTCGCCCGTGCAGTAGCCCCGGGCGCACCAGAGCAGCACGGCCGCGGCGCAGAGCGTCGGCAGACGGTGCGGCCAGGGCGTGCCGGCGGTCTGGTATGGCTTCTTGCGCATGGCTATGCCGTCCCCGCTAGAGTGCCGTGACCTCGCCGTTCAGGATGGCGCGCGCGCCGAGGCATTGCACTCCGGGCGGCAGGCCGGCGGGGGGCCGTCCCGCGGGCGTGACGAGCAGGATCTTGACGCCCGCGTCCCAGGCCTCCAGTTCCCGCGCCAGGCGGTTCCATCCGTCATGCCAGCGCGTCAGCACCAGGCAGACGCTCTGGATCGCGCGGATCTCGCCGAGCAGCAGCGGCCCGA
>CAYRPP010000303.1:0-2559 GCA_964426115.1 uncultured Lentisphaerales bacterium
AAACCGCCACATACCCGGAGCCGCTGGCGACCGACATGGTCAGGTTCGAGCCGTTGGCGACTTCGCCATATGTGCCGTAGTCGGGATCCGGCTCGCCGATGTTCGCCGGGACACCGGCGATGGTGAAGCTGTCGTCAAAGCCGAGACCGTCGTCGTAACGGAAGAGCGAAATGTCGCCGGGATCGATGGGGATCTCGTAGTCGCCGCCCTGGGTGCTTGTGTTGGTACCCGAAGCCATGCCGAAGCCCTTGGTGGCGGTCCAGCCGTTGCCGGCCACCGGTCCCGCGCCGCCGCTGCCGTTGCCCATCCGCAGCTCGAAGCTGTGCCAGCCCGGCGCCTCCGGCGTGAAGGTGCCGTAGGTGGGCGTGCTCCAGGCGGAGTTGTTGAGGATCTGCGTTCCGCCGACGAGGAGCAGGACGCTGTCATCGATGTTCTCGGCGAAGGTCGTGGCGCCCGCGAGATAGATCTGGCCGGTATAGACCCAGGTTGTGTTGACACAGTCGTACCAGACACCGTTGACGGTTGTGTCGTTGTTCGTCGCCGCATGCGGGCATAGATAGACGTCCGTCTCGGCCGGATAGTCCGCCACGTTGAAGGCCCCGCTGGTCTTGCCGCCAACGAGGCCCGCCTGCCACGCCGCCGGCGCCGTCGCCGCCGTGCAAACCAATGCCGCCGCGAGAGCGGCGCGGATGTCGGATACTTTTATCATGACAGGTTCCTTTCCGCAAGGTCGGAGGAATTATACGGCCTGAGCGGAAACCATGCAAGTAAACCCCCTGTCCCAAAACTGCGAAAGTTTCCTGCCCCTTGTCGCTTAACCATGCACTTCCCCTTGCACTGGCAGTATAGGGATCACGTTTCCCGCTTGAGGGGCGGGGCGGTTTCCTCTAAGATTTTGAAGCCATGCACCTGCCGACACCTCCCGTGCTGTTCATTATTTTCGCGCGGCCCGAGTTGACTGAGCGGGTCTTCGCGGCCATCCGCGCGGCGCGGCCGGCGCGGCTTTTCATCGCGCAGGACGGCCCCCGCGGCAGCCATCCGGAGGATATGGAGAAGTGCCGGCGGACGCGGGAAATCGCCACCGCCATCGACTGGCCGTGCGAGGTGCGGACCTGCTTCCAGGAGCGCAACCTCGGCGTCGACCGCGGCTGTGCCGCCGCTATCCGATGGTTCTTCGAGCACGTCGAGGAGGGCATCATCCTGGAGGACGATGTTCTGCCCGATCCCAGTTTCTTCCCCTACTGCGCCGAGCTGCTCGAACGCTACCGTCACGACACCCGGATCATGCACATCGCGGGCTACAACCCCCTGCTGCACCCCGTCGGCGAGGACTCCTTCTACTTCTCGCCCCTCATGCACTGCTGGGGCTGGGCCACATGGCGCCGCGTGGCGCGGCAGTACGACTACGGGATCGCGGACTGGCCGGCGCTCAAGGCCAGCGGCCTGATGCGGGCGCTCTTCCGGACGCGCCTGCAGCAGCGCCATTTCACGGCGATCTTCGACCTCTACCACCGGGGCGCGATCAACAACTGGGACCAGCAGTGGCTTTACCTGATCCTCTCGAGGGGCGGACTCTGCATCAACCCGTGCGTCAACCTCGTCCGCAACCTGGGCTTCGGGGCCGATGGCAGCTTTGCCCAGAACCCGTGGTCCTACCATGGGCGGCGCGAGACGCGGCCAATGGCGTTTCCGCTGCGGCATCCGCCCTTCGCCCTCGCCGATCCGCGGGTCACCGGCCGGATCCTGCGCCAGGCCTACAAGGTCTGGGGCCCGCGCCTGCTGGCGGTGCGCCTGGCGATGCCGTTCTGGCCGCTGATCCGGCGCGCCGGCCAGTGGCGGTTTGTCCGGGGCCGGACGGCGGATCCACCGCGCGTGCAGAATCCCGAAGCGCAGGGGCGGACGTGAAGGAACGTGAACCCGCAGGCGTGAGCGGCGCCGGCCGCGCGGCGTCCGTTGCCGCTGAAGCCGGGCACGGGACCGGCGCGGGCGCGGCGGCGGCTGACGGCGCGTTCAGGGTGCTGGCTGTAGTGCCGCTCTACTACCCGCCGCCGGCGGTCTGGGAGCGTTGGATCGGCTGGGCTGCCGGCGTTGATCGTCTGCTGCTCTTCGACAACACGCCGGCCGCCAGCGGGTCTACAGCCTTCCGTCCAGCATTGCCCGGCAATGTGACCTACGTCGCCGCCGGGACCAACTGCGGCGTGGCGGCGGCTTTCAACGCGGCCGCGCGTATGGCGGGGAGCGAGCGATGCACGCACCTGCTGACGCTCGACCAGGACAGCGAGCCGCCCGCCGATCTGGCGGCGGCGCTCTACCGTTCCCTCCCGCCCGCGGAGTGGGAACGAACGGGGCTGGTCGGTCCGCAGCATACCCGCGAGGACATCCGCCTGGCCGAACAGGCGGGCACCGCGCCGGTCGAGGGACTGATGAGTTCCGGATGCCTAGTCAATCTCGCGGCATGGCGCGCCGTGGGCGGATACAACGAGCAGTTCTTCATGGATCATGTCGACTCGGATTTTTGCCTCAGGCTGCGGCGCGCGGGCTACCAGGTCATCCGGTGCA
>CAYRPP010000304.1:0-2549 GCA_964426115.1 uncultured Lentisphaerales bacterium
AGTCGCGCCTCAGCGACGGCACCCGCCGCATCACCCACGTCACCGAGGTGCTGGGCCTCGAAGGCTCGCAGGCCGTCATGCAGGACATCTTCGAGTTCGTCCAGACCGGCGTGGACGCCGATGGGCGCGTGCTGGGCGCGCTGCGCCCGACGGGCGCCGTGCCCAGCTTCTTCGAGCAGCTCAAGGCCCGCGGAATCACGCTGGACGTGGCGATGTTCCAGCCGCGACCAGCGGAGGGCGCCGCGCGATGAGCCCCGCCCTGCTCGCCTGGTTGGCGCCCGGCGCCGCCGCGCTGGCCTTCGCGCTGCTGGCCTTCGTCCTGCTGCGAGCTCTGGCCTCGGGCGCCGGGAGCTACACCGGCCAGTACAGCGACGCCACCTCGCGCCAGTTCGAGGATCTCTTCCTCTTCATCCCGGCGCGGCGCATCGCCGAGGCAGGATGGGCCTGCGCCATCGCGGCCTTTCTACTCTTCGCCCTGCTGCTCTTCAACCCGCGCCAGCCGGCGTTGAGCCTCATCGGCCTTGCAGCGGGCGCGGTCGCCGGCACGACGGCCTTCCAGATCCCCAAGCATGTCCTGCTGATCCTGAGGAACCGCCGCCGCCGCCGCTTCAACGAGCAGCTCGTCGAGGCGCTCGGCCAGATCAGCAACGCACTCAAGGCGGGCTTCAGCATCACCCAGGCCTTCGAGACCGTCGTGGCCAACGGCGAGGCCCCGATCGCCCAGGAGTTCGATGTCTTCCTGCAGCAGATGCGCGTCGGCATCAGCTTCAGCGACGCCCTGCAGAACCTCGACCGCCGCGTGGGCAGCGAGGATCTGGAGCTGGTCTGCTCCGCGATGGAGATCGCCCGGCGCACCGGCGGCAACCTCACCGAAATCTTCGACAAGATCTCGCTGACCATCCGCGAGCGCATGCGCATCGAGCGCCGCGTGATGACGCTGACCGCCCAGGGCCGGCTGCAGGGCATCATCGTCGGCGCCATGCCGCTGGCCGTCGGCGTGGCCATGGCCAGCTTCCGTCCCGAGATCATGCTGCCCTACCTGCGCTCGCCCAACGGCATGGCGGCCGTCGCCGCCGTCATCGTACTGGTGACGCTCGGGGGCCTAATGATCCGCAAGATCATCCGCATCGACGTGTGACCGCCATGGCGCTCGTGCTGCTCCAAAGCCTCGTCATCCTCTGCTGGGCGCTCTGCGCGGCCGGCATCGCCTTCTATGGCATCCAGATCTCGCGCCAGATCACCTACGTCACCCTGGCCGACGGGCGGCGCCAGGAACGCACCCTGCCGCTCGCCTTCCGGCTTCTGCTCCCCTTTACCTCCAACCTGCACGCGTTCACCGCGCAACCACGCCTCCGGCGGCAGCGCGAGATCACGGAGCGCCAACTGGTCTCGGCGGGCTTCGACGGACTGCTGAGCAGCGAGGAGTTCCTAGCCCTGCGCATCCTGGTGCCGCTGGCGCTCGGTTCCGTGTGGTTGCTGATCGCCGCCGGGCTGGCGCGTATCGATGCAACAGTGCGCGATCACTACATGCTGATCGCGCTCCTGGGCGTCGGACTCTTCTACCTGCAGCCGCTCTTCTGGCTGCGGCGCAGCATCAAGCTGCGGCACCTCTCCATCCAGCGGGCGCTGCCCTTCGTCATCGACCTGCTGACGCTCTCGGTCGAGGCCGGCATCGACTTCATGAGCGGCCTCCAGCGCGCCGTGGAGCGGCGCAGGATGGATCCGCTCACCGAGGAGCTGATCCGCATGATCCACGAGATCCAGCTCGGCGCGCCGCGCCGCGTCGCCCTGCGCAACCTCTCCCAGCGCGTCAACATGCCCGACATGCGCTCCTTTGCCTTCTCGCTGATCCAGGCCGACGAGTTGGGCGTCAGTATCGGCGTCATCCTGCGCATCCAGTCCGATCAGATGCGCCAGCGGCGCTTCGACCGCGCCGAGCGTCTGGCCAACGAGGCGCCCGTAAAGATGCTCGGTCCGCTGATGCTCTTTATCTTCCCGGCGGTCTTCATCGTGCTGCTCGGACCGATCCTCTCTCGGGTGGCCGGCAACCTGCTCTAGGACACGCCATGCTGACAAAGTGGATCATCGAGCGCAAACGTGACGGCGCCGCACTCGATCCCGCCGAGATCGAGGCGCTCGTGCGCGGCTACACCGACGGCGGGATTCCCGACTACCAGATGGCCGCCTTCGCCATGGCCGTCTACTTTCGCGGCATGACGCCGGAGGAGACCGCTGCGCTCACCGGCGCCATGATGCGCTCGGGCGAGGTGCTCTCGTTCGCCGACGAGCCGCGCCCCACCGCCGACAAGCACTCGACCGGCGGCATCGGCGACAAAGTCTCGCTGATTCTGGCCCCGCTGGCCGCCGCCGCAGGACTCGCTGTGCCGATGATCTCCGGCCGCGGGCTCGGAATCACGGGCGGCACGCTCGACAAGTTGGAGGCGATCCCCGGCTTCCGGGTGCGCCTCGATACCGCCGACTTCAAGCGCATCGTCCGCGAGGTCGGCTGCTGCATGATCGGCCAGACCGAAACCCTGGCCCCGGCCGAC
>CAYRPP010000305.1:0-2522 GCA_964426115.1 uncultured Lentisphaerales bacterium
CGCTGCGCGGGCGGCGCATCGGGTTCGTCTTCCAGCAGGCCCTGCTGCTGCCGCAACTGACGGCGCTGGAAAATGTTCTGACGGCCGCCTGGGCCGTGGGTTCTGTCGCGCCCCACCGCGAGGCGGCGTACCGACTGCTCGACCGCGTCGGGCTGGGCGCGCGCCTGCATCACCGTCCCGCCCAGCTCTCGGGCGGCGAGTGCCAGCGCGTGGCGCTGGCGCGCGCCCTGCTCCTCCAGCCTGACCTGCTGCTGGCGGACGAACCGACCGGCTCGGTGGATGCGGCGGTGGCCGGCCAACTGGCGGATCTGCTCTGCGAGCTCCAGGCGGAGCAGGGGACAACCCTCGTGATCGCGACCCATGCCCCCGAAATCGCCGCCCGCATGTCGCGGGTCCTGCGGCTGCGGGATGGCCGTCTGGCTGCGCCATGAACATGCGTCTCTGGCTCGTCCGCTCGCTGCGGCACCACGGACGCCAGCACCTTTGCCTGGCGGGGGGAACTGCGCTCGCGGCGGCGATTCTGGCCGCCGCCCTGCTGACCGGGCGCGCGTTGGAGCAGAGCCTCGCGCGCCTCGCGTCGGAGCGCCTCGGACGCATCCGGGCGGCGGTCGTGCTTAAGGGGGCGCTGGCGCCCGCCGCGCTCGCGGAACGTCTCGAGGCTGCCGGCGGCAGCGCCGTGGCCCCTTTGCTGCAGCTCCCCGGCGTTGTGCGCGTGCCGCAACCGGGCGGAGCCCCGGTGTTCATTCCGGGCGTGCAGTGCCTAGGTGTCGACGCGCGTTTCTTCCGGTTGACGGCCGGCCGCGAATCAAACTTCCTCCCCGGCCCGGAGGACGCCTACCTGAGCCGCCGCCTGGCCGCGGACTGGCGCTCCATAAACCATCCACCATCAACCACCAACCATCAACCACCAACCACCAACCATCCACCATCAACCCCTTGGGAGCGGCCCCAGCTCGCGGTACAACGACCCAGTATGGTGGCCGTCGAACTGCCGCTGGGCGCGGCGACGGACGACCGCGAGGCGCGCCTGCGTTTCCGCGTCGCCGGCGAGATCGCCGATGATGCGCTCGGGCGCTTCGACCTGCGCGTTACGCAGCGCGCTCCCCGCAACCTCTTTCTGTCGCACGCGGCGCTGGCACGTCTGGCCGGGACGGAAGGAATGGCCAATCTCTGGGTGTCGGACGCGGAGCCCGGCGCCCTGCGCGAGGCGCTCCGGCGCGCCTGGCGTCCGGAGGACAGCGGCCTGGCAGTCACGCAGCAGGCGGACTTTACCCGGTTGACCCATGCGCGTCTCTACTTCCCGGCTTCGCAGGTCGCGGCGCTGCAACACGCGGCCCCTCCGCCGATGTTGGCGAACTACCATCTGGCCGACCGCTTCGAGAATGAGGCCGGCACGCGCCAGACGCCCTACGGATTCGTTGCGGCCCTGACGCCTGCCGCGGGCGCGGCGGCCGGCCCGTTGCCGTCGACGATGCGGGACGACGAGGTGGTGATCAGCGGTTGGCTAGCCGAACGGCTGGAGTTGGTTGTCGGCGGGAGCGTCCGCCTGAGCTGGCGTCGTCTGGACACTACGGGTTCGCTCGTTGCCACGCAACGGGTCTTCACCGTGCGCGGCATCGTGCCGCAGGAGCACCTGGCGGGTGAGCGCGCGGCCATGCCGGACTTTCCCGGACTGAGCGGTGTCGAGAGCTGCGCCGACTGGGACATCGGCATGCCGATGGACGATGCGTCGCTGCGGGATGCGGACAACGAGGCCTACTGGAAAGCTTACGGCGCCACACCCAAGCTTTTCATGACGCACGCGGCGGGACGCGCTTGCTTCGGCTCGCACCTGGGCGACACGATGGAGGCGCGGTTCGACTGCACAGTGGCCGGCGTTACCAGCGGGCCGGTCTGGACGGCGCTGGCGCGGGTGGATCCCGCCAGCCTGGGTTTCGAGGTCCTGCCCCTGGCAGAGGCGGGGGAGCAGGCGTTGGCGCAGACGACTGATTTCCGTCAGCTCTTCGTCGGCATGAGCTGCTGCATGATGGCGGCGGCGCTGTTGCTGACGCTGCTGCTGGCGCAACTGGCCTTCGACCGGCGCCGCGGTGAGATCGGTGTGCTCAAGGCGTGCGGGATGCCTGCTGTCCGTATCCGCCGCCTGCTGCTGACGGAGGCGGCGCTGATTCTCGTGCCCGCCAGCCTGGCGGGCGGACTCTGTGGAGGTTTGCTGTCGCGCGGGCTGGTCTGGAGTCTCAACCGGGACTGGAGCGCGGCGGTCGCCGGAACGCGTGTGTGGCCGCTCTTCGATGTACCCTCCTTTCTGCTCGCCGCCGGCGCGGTGGGCGGGATCGCAATCCTGATGCTGGCGGGGCTCCTGCGGCGGCGCGTGCGCGAGCCGGTCATCACGCTGGTGCGTGGCGAGGCGCCGCGCGGGCGTTTGGCGTGCCGGCGTGCGTGCAACGACGGGGTGGAGCTATATGCCGCCGCGCGGCTGAATCTCCTGCGCGAGCCCGCGCGCAGCCTGTTGGTCGCGGCACTGC
>CAYRPP010000306.1:0-2519 GCA_964426115.1 uncultured Lentisphaerales bacterium
CCTTCGTCCCCGCCTACCACAACACCGACTACACCTTCATCGACGACAGCGACCTCCTCGACACGACGCGCGCCTTTGTCGTCGCGCACCGCCGGTTCCACCACGCCTTCGACCTCTCGCCGCTTCCCGGCACGCGCGAGCGCCGCCAGATCGTCGGCGACGCGACGGTCACCCCGATCGACGTCTATGCCGGACGCACCTGGTCCGACGCCATTTGCCTATCCCGCAGCAACTTCGACAGCCACGGTTTCACCGTCCATCCGCTCTTCTTCGTCCAGCCGCCCGACCAGACCTGCCTCGACGCCTGGCTGCCGCTGCGCGCGCTGCTGCCCAAGGGTATCGCGGGCCTGCTGGCGACCGGCCTCTCGCTCAGCGGGCACCGCGACGTCATGCCTGTTTTCCGGATGCAGCCCGACATCCAGAACCACGCCTACGCCGCCGGTCTGGCCGCCGTCATGGCCCTGGCCTGCAAGGGCGAGGTGCGCCGCATAGACGTCCGCGCCCTTCAGCGCCACCTGGTGACCGCCGGACTCCTGCCGCAGACCGTGCTGCTGCACCGCGATCCGGCGCCCGCGCCGCGCGCCGTCCTGCGCGGCGCCGCCGCCGGGCCGCTCGACATGCATGCCGAGTTGGCGGCACTGCTCACCGATCCCGAGACCGCGCGCCTGCTGCTGCGGCAGCGCTTCGCTTCCGAGGCCGACGAGGACGTGCGCGGTCGCTGCGCGCGGCTGCTGGCGGTCATCGGCGACCGCACCGGCGCCGAGCTCCTGACGCGCCTGCTGGGCGCGGCGCCCGGCTGGGACGCTGGCTGGAACTACCGCGGTATGGGCCAGTTCGGGCGCAGCGTCAGCCCGCTCGACGAGATCGTGCTGCTGCTGGCCCAGGCGCGCGTCGGCGAGGCCAAGGGCGCCGTGCTCGAGAAGCTCGGCCGGCTCGGCCCCGACCCGGAGCTCTCGCACGTCCGCGCCGTCGCGGTCTACTGCGAGACGTTCCCCGACGCCGAGTTTGCCGCGGCACTGGAGCGCATACTGGACCAGCCCGCGCTCTCGCACCATGCTTGGACGGAAATCGGGGACGAACTGGCGGACATCCCCGAGAGCGCGACGGACAACACCACGCGCAACCGCAGCCTGCGCGAGCTCTACCTGCTGCGCGCCCTCTGGCGCTGCGGCGACCCGCGCGGCGTCGCCGCAGCGCGGCTGGCGCGCTACGCCGCCGACATCCGCGGCCACTTCGCTCGCCATGCCCGCGCCCTGCTCGCCGAGCCCCGCAGCCGCGGCGGCCGTCCCGCCGCGCACGGAACCACGGACGCGTGATGACCGCCAAGTCCGCCAGAAGCCATCTGATCTGCGGCGACGACGACTTCCTCGTCGCGCTGGAGGCGCGGACACTGGTCGACCGGCTGGTGCCCGCCGATAACCGCATGTTCGGGTTGGAGACCATCGACGGGCGCGTCGACACCCTCGACGAGTGCCTGGCCTGTCTCGCTAGTTGCCGGGAGGCTTTGGCGACCGACGGGCTCTTCGCCAGCGACAAGCTGGTCTGGCTGCGCGAGCCGGCCTTTCTCTCCACCGAGCGCCTGTCGCGGTCGGAAGCCCTCAAGGGGCCGCTCGCCGATCTGGCCGCCCAGGTCAAGGCCGGCCTTCCCGAGGGACGCCACCTGCTGTTGACCACCGTCAGGATTCACCGCGCCTCGGCGCTCTTCAAGGCTTTCGGCGCCGCCGGCGAGGTCAAGGATTTAGGCAACAACCTCAGGCCGTTCGAGTGCGAGCGGCGTGCCGGGCAGTTCCTCGACCGCTGGCTGCCCACGCTAGGCCTCGTCATGGACGAGCAGGTCCGCAAGCGCTTCATCAACCGCGCGGGTACCGATTCGCGCCAGATCGCCGCCGAGCTCGAGAAGCTGCGCTGCTACCTCGGCGCCGGTGGCCCGGTGCCGCCCGAGGCCGTCGACGACATCGTCTCCGGCGGCGGGGTCACGGAAATTTGGGACTTCACCGACGCCTTCGGCAAGCGCGACCTGAAAGAGCTGCTCGTCCAGTCGCGGCGGCTGCTGGCGCAGTCGGAGCATCCGATCAGGCTGGCCAACGCGCTCGAAACGCGGGTCAGCGACCTGCTGCTGGTGCGCGAGGCGCTGGACCATAAGTGGGCGATGCCGGACAGCTATGCCGGCTTGCGCTGGAACCCGCTGCCGCCGGCGACCGCGGCTTGGCTGGACACGCGCGAGCCCGACATCCGCAAGACGGCGCCCTTCGTCATTAAGAAGCTGGTCGTCCAGGCCTCGGGCTGGACTCTGGCGCAATTGCGCCGGGCGCGCCACCATCTCGTGCAGATGCGCGAGCGACTGGTCTCCTCTCCGCTACCGCAGGAGTGGCTGCTGGAAGTCTGCCTGGTCGAGGCGCTGGCAGACGCGCGCGGCAGTCGCCGCGCGGGAAAATAGACCCCGGTACCGCGTGCATCGGGGGATTGGTTGCCACATTAGGATTCGAACCTAAACAAGCAGTTCCAGAGACTGCTGTGCT
>CAYRPP010000307.1:0-2517 GCA_964426115.1 uncultured Lentisphaerales bacterium
TGTTCTGGTACCAGACCTTGAGCAGCTTCAGGTCGAGCTGCTCCGCCGGGAAGGTGCGCCCCTCCGCGTTCCGGAAGGGCGTCAGCGAGAGGGCCACCTTGCCGAGGTCGGCCAGCGGGTAGATCGTGAAGGCGCCCGGCTCGTACTCCCCCTGCGCCGCGACGATGCGCACGGGGGCCAGCGCCTCGCCGTCGACGGGATAGAGATCCGGCAGCCGCTGGTACTCGCCCATCGGCGGCACGGCGTAGTGCACGAAGGGTGCCTGGACGGCGACGTTAGTGACATCCAGCGCCACCCGCGCGGCGTTGACCGCGGCCTGGCGCGCCGCAGGGGTGGCGGGTGCGCCGACCCTCTGCAAGTGCGTTCGCAAGGCGGCACCCCGCGCTTGCGCGGCCAGTTCCGGCAACCGGGTCAGGAATCCCTGCCGCTGCCAATCCGTCAACTGCTCGACCTGCGCCCGCAGAACAAGGGGCGTAACCGTCAGAAGGGCGCAGAGGCCCCGCGCTAACCAGTATTGTTTCATGAACATGCCTTTCGGGAAATCCATTCGCTCAGACCTTTCAGCAATCCCCATGCCACACTAGGTGTCGGCGCAGGCCTTGGAACGCTTGTGATGTTTTTTGTTTTGTGCCGGGCAGAAGGTTTGATCCAACTGATGGTCATTAACGAATACTCCTTGCCGGAGCGGGACAAGTTTAGTAAATTCCGGGCCGATCAACGACCGTGCGCCCATCGTCTATCGGTTAGGACACAAGGTTTTCATCCTTGTAAGCGGGGTTCGACTCCCCGTGGGCGCGCCATTTTGAGCCTGACCGTGCGGCGGGGCTAGTACCCCGTCGCGGCTTGCGGAACTGGCTATGACCTTCTTTCGGGATATGCCCTATGCCGCGGTGGTTGCGAGAATTCCTGAGCCATGACACGACGCCCGTCCTGCAGTTTCTGAAGTATGCCATCGTCGGCGGCATGGCGACGGGCACGCACATCCTCGTCTTCTACCTATGCGCCCTCTTCCTGCTCCCCAGCCTCACGCGTAACGACATCGTCGTCCGGATACTGGGGATATCCGTGACGGAGGTGACCGATGCCCAACGGGCCTGGAATGCCGGCATCGGCAACGCCATTGCCTTCTTCTTCTCCAACGCCTTCTGCTACGTCCTGAACCGCCTCTTCGTCTTCAAGCCGGGACGCCACCCCTGGTTGATCGAGTTTCTGCTCTTCTTCGGCGTCTCCGGCATCAGCATGCTGCTTGGCACTTCGATCCAAAGCTGGCTCATCGCCCGGTTTGCCGCCCAGACCACCATCGCCTTCGGCGCCAACCTGGTCACCTCGCTGGCGATCAACTACGCCATGCGGCGCTTCTTCATCTTCAAGGGGTGAGGCTAGCCTCTGGCCTGCGGGAGATGCGCCGCAAGCCGCCTACACATCTGGCTCCCAACGTTGACGGTTGGCCAGCGCGTCACGCTTGCAGCGCGCACGTCAGCGCGGCTGCGAGCCCGCAGGCCTCGCAGCCCGCGTGCGCATTGAGACAGAAATCGGCATGGATTTGAAGCAGACCCTGCTGCAATAAACCGCTCGTGGCATAGAGGGCGGGATTGTGGTCGCGTCCGAAGAGGTGGACGGCCGTCGCCCGCATAGGCGCGCTGATCTCCTCGGCCGGCAGGCCCGGCAACAGCCGCGGCAGAACCTCGGGATGTTCGCAGGCGACGAACGGCACGATGACGTTGGTCACGATCATGGCCGCGGTGGCGGAGCCCAGCAGGCTGCCGGCGGAGGCCGTCCCCGCGCGCCGGACGAGGGTTAGGCGGTCGTCCCAGAGTTCCAGCCGCGCCCGTGCGGCGAGCCGATGCCGGAGCGTCCGGAACCAGGCCGCCGGAGGATCGAACGGCAAATCGCGCCAGAGACTCTCCACCGGCTCGGGATCGCCGAAGAGCGCGGCGGACACGGCAAGGCGGCGCGCGGGGTGGTTGGCGGGCCGCATGGCGCCGAGCCGCCACGGCAGCGGTTCCGCGGCGCCCGGCAGCGGTTCGCGCCAGGCACTGTCCCAGAGTTGGCGGATCAACTGGCGCGACGCCTCGTCCTGGCCGCGCGCCGGATCGGGCAGCAGCCCGGCGGCCCGCAGCAGCCGCGCGTAGCGGTCGGCCGGCGCCGCCGGCGGCCAACCTGCGAGCGGTAGCCGCTGGGCCAGCAGGCGGAAGGCGCGTGTGTTGCGTTTGTGGCCCAGGGCCGCCATAAAGGCCTCGTAGAAGACCTGCGCCGGGTCGCGCGTCTGCGCGATACGCGCGGCCAGACGATCGCGCTTGCGCTCCAGGCGGTGCCGGCCGGCGTCGGCCAGCAGAGCGGCCCACTTTTCGGGGTCACAGCCCAGCGCGCGGGCGCAGGGCCGCGGACTGGGCGGGATGACCGCATGCGGATAGGCGTCGAGGTCGATGTCGTCGAATGCGAAGCCGGGGTTGCGGCCCAGGGCGTCGCGCAGGGCGATGCGCAGGACATGCGGCGGCAGCGCATCGCCGGCGCGCG
>CAYRPP010000308.1:0-2510 GCA_964426115.1 uncultured Lentisphaerales bacterium
GGCGGATCACGGTGCCTTCGGCCCGGCGCCCGCCGAGCGGGTTGGGGCGGTCGAGAACCGCTACGGGGATGCCCGCCGCGGCGCACGCCTCCATGGCCGCGCCCAGCGTGTAGATGTAGGTGTAGAAACGCGAGCCGATGTCCTGGATGTCGAAGAGCATCAACTCTACGCCCGCCAGCATCCCGGGCGTCGGGCGGCTCGTCGGGCCGTAGAGGCTGTATTCGGGGATGCCGAGCGGGCCGTTGTGGCTGGTGGCGACCGCCTCGCCGGCCTGCGCGTCGCCGCGCACGCCGTGCTCGGGGCCGTAGAGGGTGACCAGGTTGAAGCGTTCCGCAAGCAGAGTGGCGGTGCTGACGAAGGCGGCATTCACGCCCGACGGGTTGGTGATCAGC
Organism: uncultured Lentisphaerales bacterium; assembly: GCA_964426115.1. Lineage (GTDB taxonomy): Bacteria > Verrucomicrobiota > Kiritimatiellia > RFP12 > JAAYLN01 > JAAYLN01. The sequence continues at coordinate 393 of CAYRPP010000308.1, forward strand.
CCCAGGCGCCTGCCGCGCAGCAGCGTGTTGTGTGCGTCGATGGCGTCGATGGCGCTCAGATAGGTGCTGGACACGGTATTCATTGAGAGATGAGTATATCCGGAAACGCGCGCCAGCCGCCAGCCTGATTCCGAGCGGATGGCGCAGTGTGGCGCATGAACACTGAAGGCAGAAAGCTGAAGGCAGAAAGCTTGACACATCCCCCCGGCTCTGCCACGATGACGACCATGGACCCGGAAATGCTGCTGACAGATCCCGCCCTCTATGTGATCGACGCGATGCCGCTGCTCTACCGCGGGCACTTCGTCTTCCTGAAGAAGCCGCGCCTGACGACGGCGGGCGTCAACACTTCCGCGTTGACGGCCTTCGCCGGCAGTGTGCTGCAACTGATCGAGACACGTCGGCCGACGCATATCGCCCTGGTGTTCGACTCCACCACGCCGACCTTCCGCCACGAGATGTTCCCGGAGTACAAGGCGCAGCGCCAGAAGATGCCCGAGGATCTGGCGGCTGCGATTCCCATGGCTCTGGAACTGGCCGAGGCCCTGCGCCTCCCGACCCTGCGCGTGGACGGCTTCGAGGCCGACGATCTGATGGGCACGCTGGCGCGGCAGGCGGGCGCGGCGGGTATGACCGTGTTTATGGTGACGCCCGACAAGGATATCGCACAACTGGTCAATACACGCACCTTCCTCTACCGTCCCGGCAAGCTGGCGGACGCGGCGGAGATCTACGGACGCGACGAGGTGTGCCGCCACTGGGGCGTGCGCGAGCCGGGCCAGATGATCGACCTGCTGGCGATGGCCGGCGACGCCTCGGACAACATCCCCGGCATCCGCGGGGTGGGGGAGAAGACGGCGCAGGCGCTGCTGGCGCAGTACGGCAGCCTCGACGAGGTGCTGGCGCACGCCGCCGAACTCAAGGGCAAGCTGGCGGAGAAGGTCGCCGCGAGCGCCGAGGCGGCCCGGATGAGCTACCGGCTGGCGACCATCCGCCAGGACGTGCCGCTGCCCTGCGCGCTCAACGATCTCAAGGCCCGCCCGCCGGACCGCGCCGCCCTGCGCGGCGTGCTGTCGAAGTACGAGCTGCTCCAGATGGGGCGGCGGCTGCTGGGCGAGGATTTCGTCCCGGCGCCGCCGGCGGCGGCGCTGGAAACGATCGCCACGCGCCCGCACGCCTATGCCTGCATCACGGACGAGGCCGGGCTCGACGCGCTCGCCGCCGAACTGTGCCACGCCCCGCGCTGGGCGTTCGATACCGAGACGACGGGGCTCGATCCCTGGCGCGCGCAGCTCGTCGGCGTCTCGTTCGCCACCGCGCCCGGGCGGGCCTGGTACGTGCCGGTGCCGGCCGGGGGCGAGGCGCGCGAGCGCGTCCTGCAATGGCTGCGGCCGCGCTTTGCAGATCCGCGTCCGGTCCGGATCGGGCACAACGTCAAATTCGACCTGACGGTCCTTCGCCAGCACGGCGTGCCGGTGGCCGGCGTCTGCCACGACACGCTGCTGACGCACTACGTGCTTGATGCGGCAGAGCGCCATGGTCTCGACCATCTCGCGCGGCAGTTGCTCAACTACGAGCCGATTCCCATCACGAGCCTCATCGGCGAGGGCAAGGGCGGCGACGGTCCCACCATGGGCGACCTCGCGCCCGAGGCTGTGGCCGACTACGCGGCCGAGGATGCCGACGTGGCGCTGCGGCTCCACGAGCGGCTGCGGCCCGAGGCCGCCCGCGCGGGGTTGCTGAAGGCGCTCGAGGACAGCGAGGAGCCGCTTGTGCCCGTGCTGATCGAGATGGAGGCCGAGGGCGTCCGGATCGACCGCGGGGTGCTCGATGCCTATTCACAGGAACTGGACCGCGAACTGCTGCAACTGGAACTGTCGATCCGCGAACTGGCGGGCGGCGGCTTCAACCTCAACTCGCCCAAGCAGCTCGGCGAAGTGCTCTTCGACCGGCTCCAGCTCGATCCCGGAGCGGGGCGCACCGCCAGCTCCGGGCAGTATGCCACGAGCGAGGAGGTGCTGCAGAAGCTCGTCGGGCGCCACCCGATCATCGAGAAGATTCTGGACTACCGCGCCTGCAGCAAGCTGAAGTCGACCTATGTCGACAAGCTGCCCGAGT
>CAYRPP010000309.1:0-2485 GCA_964426115.1 uncultured Lentisphaerales bacterium
GCCGTCGCAGTCGAACAGGAGCGCGCGGATGTGGGAGGGGACGGGGATCTGACGCGGGGTGGACATGCGCGGAACTGTCACAGAGGCGCCGGCGCCTGTCAAGCCTAACCGGCACGCGAGAGCCGGCATGTCAGATACGGCCGCGCGCTTCCCGCTTGTCTTTTGGCCCGGCTCCAGTAAACTTGCCGCTGTTTCCGGAAAGCGGGATTACTATGGGATTGCAAACACCTCTGTATGCCCGCCATGTGGCCCACGGGGCGCGCATGGTCGAGTTCGGCGGCTGGGACATGCCGGTTCAGTACGACGGCGTGCTCGCCGAGCATGCGCGCGTGCGTGCCGACGCGGGCCTCTTCGACACCAGCCACATGGACGCCTTCTGGGTCGAGGGCCCCGGAAGTCTCGACGCCCTCTCGCGCGTCGTCACCCAGGATCTGCGCACGCTGGCCGTCGGCGCCTGCCGCTACGGCTTCCTGCTGAACGAGGAGGCCGGCGTCATCGACGACCTGATCGTCTACCGCATGGACGAGTCGGCCTGGATGCCGGTGGTCAATGCCGGCACCGCGCCGGGCGATTTCGTCTGGATGCGGAAGCATCTCGCCGGGACCGACTGCCGACTCCGCGACCTGCGCGCCACCCAGGGCAAGCTCGACCTACAGGGGCCGAATGCCATGCCGATCCTCGCGCGCGCCCTCGGGATCGACGCCGCGGGACTGCGCCGCTTCCGCTGGATGCGCGCAACGGCCGGCGGACACGACTGGATCGTCAGCCGCACCGGCTACACGGGCGAGGATGGCGTCGAGATCTATGCCGCGCCGGAAGCCATCGACGCCGCCTGGCAGGCGCTGACGGGCGCCGGTGTGCGGCCCTGCGGCCTTGGCGCACGCGACACGCTGCGCCTCGAGGCGGGTCTCCCGCTCTACGGACACGAACTCGATGCCTCCACCTCCCCTGCCGAGGCGGGCTTCATGCGCTACTGCCGGAAGGACGAATCCTTCATCGGACGCGAGGCGCTGTTGCGGCGCGCCGCCAGCCCGGCCCTCCGGCTGGTGCCTTTCCGGCTCGCGGGACGCCAGACCGCGCGCAACGGACAGACCGTGCGGTGCGCCGACGGTACACCGATCGGACGCGTGACCAGCGGCTCGTTCGGACCCACGCTCGGACAGGCGATCGGCTTCGCCTATGTCGCGCCGGACCAGGCGCAGCCGGACACGCACTGGATGGTCGACAATGGCCGCGCGCTCCTGCCGGCGACGGTCGCCACACTGCCCTTTTTGACGAAGGAAGGAAAATAAGACATGACGCGGTACACTGCCGATCACGAATGGATCCGCCTGGAGGGCGACACCGCCACGGTAGGCATCTCGGAACATGCCCAGCAGGCGCTGGGCGACATCACCTTTATCGAGCTTCCGCCCGTCGGCAAGACCGTGAAACAGGGCGACACGCTCGGGGTGGTCGAGTCGGTCAAGGCCGCGAGCGACGTCTTTGCGCCGGCCGGCGGCACCGTCGCCACGGTCAACACGGCGCTCGAGGCGGCGCCCGAGACCATCAACGCCGCCGCCGAGACGGACGGCTGGATCTGCACGCTCGCGGGCGTCGATGCCGCCGAACTCGAGGGCCTGATGACTCCCGAGCAGTATGCCGACTTCTGCAAGCCCTAGGCGCGGGAGAATCGCATGTCCTTTGTGCCGCATACGCCGCAGGAACGCGCGGAGATGCTCGCCGCGGTCGGTGTCGCCTCGCTCGACGATCTGTTCGCCGACATTCCGCCGGCCCTGCGCTTAAAGGGGCTGGAGATGCCCGACGGCCTCGCCGAGCAGGAGGTCTACGACCACCTGCATTCGCTCTCGCACCGCAACACCCATGACCTGACGAGCTTCCTCGGCGCCGGCTTCTACGACCACACCATCCCGGCGGCGGTCGACAGCCTCGTCTCGCGCGGCGAGTTCTTCACGGCCTACACGCCCTACCAGCCCGAGGTGGCGCAGGGCACCCTGCAGGCGGTCTTCGAGTTCCAGTCGATGATCTGCCGCCTGACCGGCCTCGACGCCGCCAACGCCTCGCTCTACGACGGCGGCACGGCCCTGGCCGAGGCGGTTCTGACGGCCGTCCACGCCACCGGGCGCGACACAATCGTCATGACCGGCGGCGTCAACCCGATCTACCGCCTGATGATCCGCAGCTACACCCGCAACCTCGGCCTGCGGCTCACCGAACTGCCGTCTGCCATCGGGGAACCGGCCGACCGGGCGGCGATCGCCGCCGCGCTCGACGGCCGTGTCGCGGCTGTGGTGGTCCAGAACCCCGACTTCTTCGGCACGGCTGAAGACTTCAGCGACATCGCCGCGCAGGTCCACGCGGTCGGCGGCCTGCTGATCGCCTCCGTCTACCCCGTCTCGCTCGGGCTCCTCAAACGGCCGGGCGACATGGGCGCGGACATCGCCACCGGCGAGGGCCAGAGCCTCGGCCTCCCGCTGGCCTTCGG
>CAYRPP010000310.1:0-2473 GCA_964426115.1 uncultured Lentisphaerales bacterium
CCTTCTTTCTGAATAGCATAACGGTTGATCATGTCCCAGCATAGTATCTACCTGTTCAGATGCGGCTCGCTGGGGACAGCTCGCCCTACCTTTTTTGGACAAGGTAAACCCTGACCCCTGACCCCTCTCCCCTCTCACCGGCACAGCAGCGCGCCGGGCCAGCGGCTGACGACCAGCATGGCGGTGAGGATGCCGATGAGCATGCCGACGAAGACCTCGAGGCGCGTGTGGCCCAGGAGCTCCTTGAGGCGCTGCTCGCTGAGCCGGTGCTCGTGGAAGAGCTCGTCGAGCAGCTTGTTGAGGATGCGCGCCTGGTGGCCGGCGGCGTTGCGCACGCCGGCGGCGTCGAACATCGTGATGCCCGCCATGCAGAACGCAATGATGGCCGCCGGCGAGCCGAAGCCCTCGGTCAGCCCGAGCGACGCCGCCAGCGCCGAGACCAGCGCCGAGTGGGCGCTGGGCATGCCGCCGGTGCTGACGAGGTACGAGAGGTCGAGGCGGCCGGTGCGCAGGAGATCGGCCGACATCTTGATGCACTGGGCGAGGGTCCAGCCGCAGAAGGCGGACCAGAACCAGGGGGTCGCGAAAAGGTCGGAGAAGGAATTCATGTCTCAGGAGGCGTTCTTGAAGGCCAGGAGGGTGCGGAGGAGGATCTTGACGTCGAAGGCCAGCGACCAGTGCTCGAGGTAGTGGAGGTCGTAGCGCACGCGCTCGGCGATGCTGGTGTCGCCGCGCAGGCCGTTGACCTGCGCCCAGCCGGTGAGGCCGGGCTTGGAGACGTGGCGCCACATGTAGTGGGCGATGCCGGGGGCGAACTGCTCGACGAAGAAGGGGCGCTCGGGGCGCGGGCCGACGAGGCTCATGTCGCCGCGCAGGACGTTCCAGAACTGGGGCAGCTCGTCGATGTTGTAGCGGCGCAGCCAGGCGCCGACGCGTGTGCGGCGCGGGTCGCCGGAAACGGTCCAGCCGGGGCGCGCGGCGTCGGCCTCCTCGGCGTCGGGCCGCATGGTGCGCAGCTTGTAGAGGCGGAAGCGGCGGCCGCGGCGGCCGCAGCGCTCCTGGACGTAGAAGACCGGGCCGGGCGACTCGCGGACGATCAGCAGCGCGGCGGCGGCCACGACGGGCGCCGCGAGCAGCAGGCCCGCCAGCGACCCGGCGATGTCCAGCAGGCGCTTGAGCACGCGGTTCCAGACGTGGTCGAGGGGCCAGCGGCTGACGCCCAGCAGGGGGATGCCGGTGAGCAGGTTGAACTGCAGGCGGCTGGTGAGCAGGCGGAAGAGGTCGGGCACCATGTTGAAGCGCACGAGGCGCTGCTCGCAGAAGAGGATCAACTCGACGATCTTCTCGTGCGGCAGGCCGTGGCCGGTGAGGACGAGCTGGTCGATGCGCCGCTCGCCGACGGTCTGCTCGAGGGCCTCGATCCCGCCGCAGAGCAGCGCGGGGGGGATGGCGGGATGGGGCATCTCGCCGCCGACGGCCAGCACGCCGACGACGCGGGTGCGGAGGCGCGGATCGCCGGAGAGGGCATCGACAAGCCGCACGGTGTCCTCGCCGGCGCCGACGATCAGGGTGCGGTGGCAGGGGGCGGCGCGGCGCGCGATGGCGATCTCGAGGCGGAACATGAGGGCGCGCTCGGCCAGCACGAGGAGGGTGACGGTGGCGAAGGAGACGAGGACGGCGGCGTTGGAGAAGGGGGCGACGTTCTTGAGCAGGGCGCTGATGTCGAGGACGATGAGCACGCCGAAGGCGCAGGCGCGGACGAGGCGCGGGATGCGCGCCGAGAAGACGCCCTCCTGGGGGCGCGAGTAGAGCTTGAGGATCTGGAAGACGGCCAGGTAGACGGGGAGCACGGCGGCGGCGGCGAGGGCGTAGCGCGCGTAGAGGCCCGGGGCGCGCACGACGGGGGGTATCCAGCGCCCGGCGAGCGGAATCCAGCCGCTGTCGAAGCGCATCCAGACCGCGAGCATCTGCGCCGCCCAGATGGCGGCGAGGTCGGCCAGGATCGCCAGCAGGGCGGTCAGGGCGTCGGTGGAGTCGCGGTTCTTCATGGGGGGCTTTTGTCAGAGTAGCCGGCGCGCCGCGGCGGCGGGATCCGCGGCCGTCATGATCGCCGAGACGACGGCCAGGCCGTCGGCGCCCGCCGCGCGCACGGCGGCGGCGTTGCCGGCGTGGATCCCGCCGATGGCCACCAGAGGCAGGCTTGTGGCGGCGCGGATGCGCCGCAGCCCCTCCAAACCCGTCGCCGGGGGCGTGTCGCGCTTGGTGGGGGTGTCGAAGACCGGGCTGACGCCGAGGTAGGAGGCGCCGGCGGCGGCGGCGGCGAGCGCCTCGGCGGCGGTGCCGACGCTGACGCCGACCATGAAGTCCGGCGGCGCGAGGCGCCGCGCGTCGGCGCACGGGAGGTCGTCCTGGCCGACGTGCACGCCGTCGGCCCCGGCGGCGAGGGCGATGTCGAGGCGGTCGTTGACGATCA
>CAYRPP010000311.1:0-2469 GCA_964426115.1 uncultured Lentisphaerales bacterium
TACGCGCAACGGGGCGACTGTTTCGCCCGCCTGGTGCAGGCGATGGGAACGGTGTCATGACGAGGAGCAGATCGATGAAGAGTAATGGATTCAGCAGGACAATGGTTGGCGCAGCCGCGGCTGCCAGTTTCTGCCTGGTGCAGGGCTGTTCCACCATACACAGCGGCGGCGAGGCGGAAGACATGCGGCTGCGGCCGCTGCCGGGCTCGCTCGAGCCCGAACCGGTCGAGGCGGTCCAACCGGCCGTGCGCGAGCCGGCCGTGAGCTCGGTGTCCACCGAGACGTTGTCGCGTCCGGCGCATGTGTCGGCGCGTCCCCAGCTCACGACCTCGTACACCGTGAAGTCGGGCGACAACCTCAGCTCCATCGCCTACCGCTACAAGCTGCGCTGGCAGGACGTGGCGGCCGTCAACCCGGGCATCAATATCAACAAGCTCTATGTCGGCGAAGTAATCCAGCTGCCTGGCAAGGTGAATGTCGCGAAGCCGCTGCGCGGAACCGCCACGCACGCCAAGCCGGCGGCCGTCAAGGTGGGCGCCGGCGGCAGCTACACCGTGAAGGCCGGCGACTCGCTCTCGGTCATCGCGCAGCGCCACGGCGTCAAGACGGCCGATCTCCGGAAGGCCAACAACCTGGCCGGCGACAAGATCGTCGCGGGCCAGAAGCTCACCATACCCGGCGGCAAGACCGTGGCGGCCCCCGATCCGGTTCCGCCCGCGCCCGCGCCGGTTCCCGCGCCCGCGCCGGTCGTCGAGCCGCCGCCCGCCCCCACGCTTGATCCGCTCGAACTGGCGCCGCCCGTTCCGCCGGCTGCCGTTCCGCCGGCTGCCGTGCCGGAGGCGGGCGCCGTTCCGCCCGCCGCGGGAGATGTGACGCCCGCCGCCCCGGCTGCCGCGCCCGACGCCGCGCCGCCCGCGCCCCTGCTGCCCGCGCCCACCGCCGCGCCCGCCGCGCCGGCGGCCGGCTTCCAGAACCACACCGTGGCCCCGGGCGAGGATCTCTACTCCGTGGCCATCCGCTGGGGCGTGGGTACCGGCGACATCAAGGCGGCCAACAACCTGACCGGATCCGAACTGGTTCCCGGAACCGTGCTGAAGATTCCGCCCGCGCCGGCGCCTTGAGCGGCAGACCTGCGGCATGCGGCGTGCCGTCACACTCTTTCTCTGTGCACTGGCCCTGCTACTGGCGGCGGGGCTCGTGCTGGTATACAGCGCGAGCTCGACGGTCTATCCGCGCCAGCCGAACTACTTCGTGATCCGCCAGGGGCTCTCGCTGGCGCTGAGCCTGGCCGCGGGCATGTTGGCGGCGCGGATCGACTACCACATCTTGTCGCGTCCGGCGGTGGTGGCCACCGTCGCCGTGGTCGTGCTTGTGGGCACGGGCGCCGTCTTCGCCTTCGCCCCGGTCAACGGCAGCCACCGCTGGATCGACCTGGGTTTCTACAAGCTCCAGCCCAGCGAGTTTGCCAAGATCGGGATACTGGTCGTCATGGCCGCCTGGTTCGACCGCGTGGGGCCGCGGGCTTCCAGTCTCCTGCGCGGTTTCCTCTACCCGGGTATGATCCTCGCCTTCCTGACGGCGCCCGTATTCCTTGCGCCCGACCTGGGCTCGACGCTGGTGATCACGGTGGTGGCCGGCACGGTATTCCTGGCGGCGGGCACGCGGATCGTCTACCTCCTCGCCGCCGTGCCGCCGGCGATCGGCGGCCTGTATCTCTTCCTGGCCAATGATCCGCACCGCATGGGCCGCGTCAAGGACTTTCTGGAAGGTCTCTTCGGGTCGGGGGGCGAGCGGTCGCACCAGACGGTCCAGTCGGTCAACGCCTTCGTCATCGGCGGCCCCTTCGGCGTGGGGCTCAACAACAGCATCCAGAAATACCGCTACCTGCCCGAGGCGCACACCGACTGCATCTACGCCATCGCCGGCGAGGAGTTCGGCCTGGCCGCATCGGCCGGCATCATCCTGCTCTTCGGCGTGCTGCTGTTCTGCGGCACATGGATCGCCTACCGGGCGCAGGACCGCTTCGGGCGCTACCTGGGGCTGGGACTGACGATCCTGATCTGCTTCGAGGCGGGCTTCAACATGGGCATGGTCATGGACTGCCTGCCCACCAAGGGGCTCGCGCTGCCATTCCTTAGCTACGGCGGATCCAGCCTCATGGCCTCCATGGTCGCCGCGGGCCTGCTGCTCAACATCGCCCGCCAGAGCTTCGCGGCCGAGGACGAGGCGCCGTCGAGCATGCGCAACGCCCTGCAGCATATCTGAAGAGAGACAGCGGGATTTTCATTCACCGGAGAACAACGCAATGGGAATCAGCATCGGACTGGTGGGACTGGGCAGTTTCGGTTCATGCTTTGCGCCGCTTTTCAAGAATCACCCGTGGGTTGACCGCATCGGACTCTGCGATGTCGAGGCCGACCGCGTGGCGCGCTTCTTCAAGGATCCCTTCTATGCCGGCAAGGTGCGCGA
>CAYRPP010000312.1:0-2448 GCA_964426115.1 uncultured Lentisphaerales bacterium
TCTACATCGAGTACTGGGGCCTCGACACGCCGCAGTACAAGATGAGCATGTACAAAAAGCAGACCCTCTACCAGCAGGAGGGCAAGCGGCTTATCTCGATCTATCCCGCCGATCTGCCGGATCTGGACCGGCTGCTGCGCGTGAAATTGAGGCTGTTCGGATATGAGGCCGAGTGAGACGCAAGCCTCTGACGGCGACTCGCGACTACCTTGCGCCGACTCGCTGCGCTCGCCGACGCCGGGGCTGGCGTAAGCAGCGAGAATCCAGCGCCAGGACGAACGAGCGTAGCGAGCCGCCGACACCTGGACGGGCGAGCGTAGCGAGTCCGTCCGGTCCCCGGCACCCCAGGGCGTGCTGAAGCAGCCGTAGCCTACAGCAGCTCCCGTATGACGGCGTCGGCCACCTCGCGACCGCGCGTGGTCAGGCGCCAGCGCGGGTCGTCGCCGTCCGGCACGGGCTCCGCGATGCCCTGCGCGGTTAGACGCGCGAGGCACGCCTCCCAGGACGAAACGCGCGACGCCAGTACGGGCCAGGCGCGGGCCGCCGCCGCGGGCGAGATCCCCTCCCCCAACCGCGCGCCGAATGCGAAGCGCTCCAGCGCGTCTTCCGCCGCGTCCAGCTCGTCGGTGCTCGATCGCGGCGGCAAGCTCACTGCCATCAGCGCGGCCTGGTAGGCCGGCAGGTCAGCGAGATTCGTCCAGCGGCGGCGACCACAGCGCGACGCGGCTGCGGGACCGATCCCGATATAGTCCTCGCCGCGCCAGACGGCGAGGTTGTGGCGGCAGGCCATGCCCGCAAGGGCGTAGTTGGAGATCTCGTAGCGATCGAAACCGCCCGCCGCGAGCATGCGCTCCGCCACGGCCAGCGCGTCCATCTGCTCGTCGGTCCCCGGCACGGCCAGCCCCTCCCGCACGGCGGCCTGCAGCCGGGTCCCAGGCTCGACTCCCAGACCGTAGACCGAGAGGTGGGCGCAGCCGAGATCGAGCGCCTGCCGCAGGGTCTCGCGCCAGCCCGCTGTCGTCATGCCGGGGAGTCCGGCGATCAGGTCGATCCCGAGGTTGACGAACCCGGCCTGGCGGGCGCGCGCCAGAGCCCGGCGAATCCCCGCCGCCGTGTGGCGCCGGCCGAGGCGCCGCAGGACGGCGTCGTCGAAGCACTGGGCGCCGAAGCTGAGCCGGTTGACGCCCGCCGCGCGCATCGCCGTCAGCAGCGGCGCGCCAGCCGAGACCGGATTGAGCTCCACCGTCCACTCCGCGAGCTCATCGAGCAGGCCGCGCGCGCGCAGCCCGTCGGCCAGGCGGCGGAATCCCTCAGTCCCCAGCAGCCCGGGCGTGCCTCCGCCCACATAGAGCGTCTCGATGCGGCCGGGCGCCGCGCCAAGAAGATCCCATTCGCGGAGCGCCAGGTCGGGATAGGCGGCCCGCGCGGCGGCATCGGCGGTTGTCACCGAGTAGAAGGCGCAGTAGCCGCACTTGCTCTCGCAGAAGGGAACGTGGAGGTAGAGGTGCATGCGAGGGGGCGCGCCCCGCCCGTCACTGCGGCTCCTTCACCACGATGATGCTGCGCCGGTAGATGGCGCTAACCCAGCCGTTGGTCCAGTCCGTGCCGGGATCGAAGGCGGCGGGATCGGGCCGCAGATCGTCCGGCGTGCCCGGCAGGCGGTCGGGACCGCATGAGAAGAGAGTCGGCGCGGCGTTGGTCGCGGGCACGTATTGATATGGCGTCTTCCAGGGATCCGGCAGCAACTGGTTGACATAGGGGCCGTCCCATCCCGCGAGGCCGGGGTTGTCGAGCAGGGCGCGCAGACCCGGCGTGCCGGACGGGAAGGCGCCGACGTGGAAGCGGTAGCGCCCCAGGGCGGTCGCCAGCGTGTCGAGCTGGCGCAGGGCGACCTGTGGCGGCAGTTCCCGACGGGGGCGGCTCACGGGATGCGCCTTGCGCACCAGCAGGCCGCCCACGACGGCGAAAACCAGGAGAATACCGAAGAGCACGCGGGGAGAGTAGAGCGCGCGGGCGCTGGGACCGTGCCGGATCTCGGCAATGCGCCGCTCGGCATCAAAAGCCATGCGCTCGATGCGGCGCCGTCGCGCGGCGCGCTCCTCGGGCGTGCCGGGAGACGGCAGGCGCATCGCGCGGCCGCAGGCGGCGCAGCGGCCGTCAGGCGGCCGCACCTCGAACCGGGTCTTGCAGTAGGGGCAGCGGTAGGCCATGGCCGGGCTCAGTGATCGAGGTTTTCCAAATCTCCCGTGCCGGGCCGGATGCGGCGGTAGTAGCAGTTGCGCGGCTCGCCACGGACGTTCTTGGTGTGGCAGATGCCGCCGCGGCGCGGCCGCACAAGGTAGAGCAGCGAGTTCTGCTCGCAGTTGACGCGGGCCTCGACCAGCTCGAAGGTTTCGCCCGAGGTCTTGCCCTTCTCCCACAGCTCGTTGCGCGAGGTGCTCCAGAGCA
>CAYRPP010000313.1:0-2433 GCA_964426115.1 uncultured Lentisphaerales bacterium
ATTCGCTTACAAGCATACTTCCCCGCACGGCATCAGGCAAGCGGTAACACTTGCAGCGGTAACACTTGCATCCGCTCGCACGCGGAAGCATTCAGCGGACGATGAGCATGGTCGGCGGCGGCAGACGACCCGTGAGGCTGACGCTGTCGACCCACCAGCCGGTGCTGGCCGTCTGCGCGTCGGTGCTGAGCCGCCAGCGGGCGCGGAAGACCTGCCCCGCAAAGCTGGCGGCATCGAGCGCGACAACCGTCTCGGCGAAGGATGCGCCGCTGTCGCCCGTCCAGGCCGCGCGCCCGGCCAGCAGCGCCCATTTCTTGTCCGATCCGGCGCGCGTCTTGATCGTGGAAGTGTAGCCCCCGGCCACGAACGTCGCCCCCGAACCCGACGCTTCCACGTCGTACCAGGTGGTGCCGTTGTCGGACGAGAGTTCCAGCACGCACCCGTCGTAAACCTCGGTCGTGTAACGGTGCCAGAAGCGCAGCCGCAGGCCGGAGGCGCGCGACGGAACGGCGATCCCCGGCGAATAGAGACTGTCAAGATTGCGGACGGCGGGCCCGGGCGCGAACCAGGCGTTGGAAGGCGTGTGGCTCGCGCTGTTCGTCAGCACCCAGTAGCTCGTGCCGGATTCGGCCGATGCCGTCCATCCGGGAGCGCCCGGATCGAAGGGGTAGCGGGCCAGTGCGCTCACCACGGTGAACGCGCCGCTGAGCTCGCCGCCGCGGCCGTCGGCATTGACCACGCGCAAGCTCCATGCGCCGAGGGCCATCGGCGTCACATCGAGCGTGCAGTCGATGGCCGCCGTCTCGATTGAATCGACGCGCGCGGCCTGCTCCGGACAGCCCTCGCGAAAGAAGACCACCGTGGATCCGGGAGCAAAGCCGCGGCCCGCGACCGTCAGCGCCGTCGGCCCCGCGTGTCCCTCGTCGGGCGTTACCGAAAGCGGTTCGGGCGGCGGCGCCACTACGCCCGTGGCGATCAGCGAATAGGCTTGCTGCCCGTTGGCCAGCGCGCCGCTGCATGAGATTACGGCCCGGTAGAGACCGGGCGACGGCGGCGCAGGCATGAAGACCTGCTCGACATTGTCGGTGGTGTTCGTGCCGGTGACGGCGGTCGACGACATCGCCGCCGTGGTCCAGGTCCCGACAAAGGGCATGACATACGGAAAATACTCGCGGCCATCCGGCCCGACGACCTTCAGGTTCAGGTCGTTGACCAACCGCGGTGCGCGCAGATCGTGCGTCGTGGTCGCCTCGCCGGCGGGATCGGTCCAGCAGAGCGTCACGCGGATCGGGGAGACTCCATCCCACGTGAAGCGGTGCGTGCGGACGGGAACGCTGGTGGTCAGGGCATCCTCCACCAAGCGCGGGCAATAGGCGTTTGTCGCGGTTTCCACAATCAGGTCAGCGGCCTCCCGTCCATCGATGAGCCCCCAGCCGAACACATAGTCGGGACCAGGCGAGCCGAGGTCGTCGGCCGTGTGGATCAGCAGACCCTTGAGTGTGGCCGCGCGCGGGTGGCGGCCTCCCAGGCGGTCGGCATGCAGACCGACGAGCTGCTGGGCGGTGCCGGCAGCGTTCGGCGCGGCCATGCTGGTGCCGCTGATCGTCCCGTAGGAGGCATCGCCGTCCGCCAGGGTCGAATAGAGATTGTAGCCGTTGGCCACCAGGTCCGGCTTGATGCGGCCGTCGTCGGTCGGACCCCAGTTCGAGAACGAGGTCATGGACGCCTTGGAGGGGTCGCGGACGCCGCTGCCGACGGCGTCGGTGACCGCGCCCACGGTGATCACGTTCTTGCCGAGCGCATCGTAGCCCATGGTCTCGTAACCGCCGTGGTAGACGCCGTCGCCCGGTGGGTGCGCGGACGCGCTGTAGCTCACCGTCTCTCCGCCCGGCGAAAGGGCCACCGACGCGCCCGCCGCCGGATTGTTGTTGCGGTCGTTGCCGGCCGCCCAGAAGATTGTGTAGTAGGGCGCGCCGTAGGCCAGAGCGTCCACATCGCGGGCATAGGTGTTGTAGCGGCCGAAGTCGTCCTCGTAGCCATCCGCCGTGGTGCCGGTGCCGTACCAGGTCCAGGTGGGCGTACCGCTATATGACCATCCGCTTGCCATTGCATAGCTGTGGTTGGAGACATATATCTTGCCGGTCTCGCCGGAGACGGCCGCGCCGCGTGCGGTCATCTCGGACAGATCGTAGTTCCAGTCGTAGCTGTCGATCCGCACCTGCGGCGCCATGCCGCGAGCGCTGGCGACGATGCCGGTCGCGCCGAGGGTGCCGCCGACGTGCGTCGAGTGGTCGTCTGGGGCCGCGCCGTCGCGGATCGTCACTCGCCCGCCGAACTCCTGATGTGTGGCGCGGACCGATCCGGCATCCCAGATGCCGATGGTGCCGCCGTATCCCTGCGCCTGGTAGGGCGGGAGAAGAATGCGGTCCGATG
>CAYRPP010000314.1:0-2421 GCA_964426115.1 uncultured Lentisphaerales bacterium
CGCGCCGCGGGCGCGCAGGGCGATGGCCTCGTCCACGAGGCCATCGGCGAGCATCCGCCGCGCGCGCCGTTCGATCCGGGCGTTCAGTTCGTCGCGCGGCAGGCACAAGGCCGGTACGACCGGCGTATCGCCCGCGCGCCAGGTGCTGGCGTCCTGCCGCCCCGCCGCGCCGCCCTCAGCGCCCCGGCCTTCCGCCCGTTCGAGGGCGCGGATGCAGCGGCGGGGGTTGTGGCGGTCGCCGGGCGCCAGCCGCGCGGCGTCGCCGAGGGACTCGAGCGCCCGCCAGAGTCCCCCGAGTCCCTCGCGCTCGTGGACGGACTGCCAGTGGCGCCGGCGCACGGGATCGGCCGCCTGGCTGTCGAGTCCCGAGAACAGCGCGCGAAAGTAGAGGCCGGTGCCGCCGACGACGATGACCGGCCGTGAGGGATCGAGCGCCGCGAGGCCGCGCCGCGCGTGCGCCAGCCAGTCGCCTACGCTGAACGGCTCGCCGGGTGAAACGCAGTCGAGGCCAAGGTAGGGCACCGCGCCCCGTTCCGCGGACGTGGGTTTGGCGGTGCCTATGTCCATGCCGCGGTAGACGAGCATGGCGTCGGCCGACAGGATGGCGGCGCCGTGGCGCTCGGCGATCCACTGGGCGACGGCGCTCTTGCCGGCCGCCGTGGGACCGGCCAGCAGCCAGGCGCTTCCCGGCGGGGCGGCCAGGGTGAACGCGCCGCCTTCCGTCTCACGGGCGCGCGTCATGGCTGGCCGTTCCGGCCTCCGGCTTGCTTTCCGCCAGGTACTGCCCGGCAAGGTAGAGACCGATGCCGATGCAGATGGCGCTGTCCGCGACGTTGAAGGCGGGGAAGTGCCAGAGGCCGTGGTAGAAGTCGAGAAAATCGACCACGAAGCCGAGGCGCAGACGGTCGATCAGGTTGCCGACGATGCCGCCGGCCAGCAGCCCGGCCGCCAGCCGCCCGCCGCGGAAGCCGTAGAATAGCTCGCGGCGCCAGCGGAGCAGCAGCAGGAGCATGGCAATGGAGAAGGCGATCAGCAGCGCGCGCCACCCCGCCAGCATGCCCCAGGCCGCGCCGGTGTTGCGGATGTGGTGCAGGTTGAAGAACCCGGGGATCACCGCGCGCTTCTCGCCGAAGGCGAATATCGCCTGGATCCAGGCCTTGGTGGCCTGGTCCAGGAGCGCGACGCCGCAAATCAGGTATGGCAGGCGCATGCTCCCCGCCGCTCAGGGCACGAAGCGGCGCGGGGCGGCGGCCGGCGCCTGCCCGTTACGCTTGCGCTCCTGCGCCGACTGGCAATCGATGCAGTTGCGGGCGAAGGGCAGTGCCAGCAGGCGCTGCTTGCGGATCAGCGAGTCGCAGCTCTGGCAGATGCCGTAGGTGCCCTCGTCGATCTCGCGCAGCGCCTCGTCTATGGCGTAGATGCGCTGCTGCACGCCGCCGGCGCGCTCGAGCGAGAAGAGCCGGTCGAAGGCGTCGGTGCCGTCCTCGGTGTGGTTGACCTCGTCCTCGCGGCGCAGCGAGGAATCGCGCAGATAGGTGACCTTCCCGACGAGGTCGTTGCGCAGTTTCGTAAGCAGGCTGCGGAACTCCTGCAGGTCGGCATCGCTGAAACGCACGGACGGAACGGGCTTGGCGACGGCGGACGCCTTGGCCTTGACGGTCCGCGGCAGCGTCTTCGGGCGCGCGGCCCGCTCCTTGGACGCCGCCGGCCTGGCAGCAGACTTGGAGCGCGTGTGCCCGGGAGCGGACTTGGATGTCGCGGCTGCCTTGGGCGTCTTCCTGCCCGCCGCCGCACCGGCCGTCGTGGCCGCGCGAGAGGCCTTGGAGGCCGTCGTGGAGCTCGCCTTCGCAGCCCGTCCGCGCGCGGGCGCTACCCGCTTGCTGGCGACCGGTCTGGCCGACACTTTGCTCTTCTTGAGTGACATCCCGTCTCCTTGCACTGAATCACGGTCTTGCCGTTGCCCCAAGCACAACAGGCCAAAGCCGAATCATGAGGGCCGCATCTTACAGGAATGTCAAAAAGAATGCAACCCCCAAACCGACAACCAAACCGATCACCGTAATCGGTTGGCCACAGGGGCGCGGGGGGCGCATGGAGAAGCGGGCGGCAGTTGCAGGCAGCCGTGTCACACGTCACAAGGCCCTTTTCCCATTTACCCGGGCCTGAAGGCCCTGACTCGCTTCCGGCTAAAGCCGGAACTCCGACGGGGAGGTCTGCGTCGGTGCACCCTAGCGTCGGAGTCCCGCCTTCAGGCGGAAGCCATTTAGGGGCTTCAGCCCCGTCTCTCGCAAGTCAATGGGTCAATCACCGTTCTGCCCGCTCAGCATGCGCTTCCCGCGCACCCCTGTGGCTAGCCGATTACGACCGCCGATCACCGCAGCAGGATGAGCAGGCCGTTCTGCTGGTACTCGTAGGCCCCGA
>CAYRPP010000315.1:0-2415 GCA_964426115.1 uncultured Lentisphaerales bacterium
CTGTCCCAGAGCGAGAAGACCTGGTCGGGGTTGCGGTAGTGGTTCTCGAGCATGAGCTCCTCGACGAGTCCCGTCTCGCGCAGGTTGCGCCCGTGGGCGCCGCAGACCCACATGCGCACTTCGGACGAGGCGTTGCCGCCCAGCACGGGGCGGTCCTGCATCAGGGCCACGCGGGCGCCATGGCGCGCCGCCGCCACCGCCGCGCAGAGGCCGGCCATGCCGCCGCCGACGACGCAGAAATCGACCTGGTGAAGCTCGTTACGGAAAGGGCTCTTGGTGCTGGACATCGCTTGCTCCTCGGCCGCCGCCGCCCCGCCAGACGTGGGGGACTATCGCGGCGCATCCATGATAGCGCATACGCGCGCGCTTTAAAAGGCCCGACCGCGTGTGACCGCGTGTGACCGCGTTTGACGCTGCGCGAAATGCCTGCTATGCTGTCCGCGACAATTTTCGGGGTATGGATACCATGGATCTCCCCAATAGCCAAGGCATCGACGAAGGCGCGTGGACACGGTGGCAAGCCGATTTTCAGGCGGATCGTCCGCTACGGATGGAGATCGATGCCGTCGAGCGGATCCTGGCCGGCTTCGAGATCGGCACGCTCACCTGCCTGGATGTCGGGATTCCCAATCCCATGGGAAGCCTGGCGTTGCGCCGCCTCGGCGGTTACTGGTCTTCGGTCAACTGGACGCCGGAACGCTGCCGGCGCGCGTCCGCCATCCTCCAGGAGGAGGTGCTGCAGGCGGGCGCCGACGGCGAACTGCCCTTCGACGACAAGCAGTTCGATGTGGTGGTAGTCGCGCGCGGCCGCCTTGACGGCGATCCCGTCCGCGACGTGGCCCTGGTGCAGGAGTGCCACCGCGTGCTGAAGACTCCGGGCTACCTGGTGATCTCCGGCGACTACCGGAAACGGCTCAATGTGGCGGGCCTGCTGGCGCGCCGGCCCGGACGGAGTTCCAATCCGGGCTACAACGAGAAACAACTCTTCGACCTGCTTAAGACCGGCTTCGATGTCCTGGGCGTCAGAACCTACTGCCGCTTCTGGGTGCAGGTCATGCGTATGACGCTGGATGCGCCGGACCGCGGCAAGGGCCGGGCCACGGCCTTCCTCTACTGGATCGCCAGCCAGTTAGACGCCCTGCTCTTCTTCACCAAAGGCTACCAGGTGATCGCCCATGGCCGCCGCAAGGGCTGGCGCGAGCGGCAGCCGCTGGGCGTCCGCCACGGCATGCACATTAGCGAGACCGTGCTGCGCCGGTCACGGATCTAGCAATTCAATTGCGCGTGCCGCGGATTTCTGCCAAAATAATGCAACCCAAACGCCCTTTCGGGTCGGGTCAACTGAAGGAGCTCCCATGAACATGTCGCGTTTGTTGTCTGTCGTCGGGACGGTTCTGGCCGCCGCCGTGCTGGGTGATGTCTGCCGCGCACAGGAGGCCGCCGCCCCCGCCGCCCCCGCACCGGCTCTCCAGCCGCCCAAGGCACCGCCGCCTCCGCCGCCGGCCATGGCGAACACCAATGCCATGGCTGCCCGCCAGGCCCTGTACCAGGAGATGCGGGAGCTGTCTCTCAAGCTGCGCCCGGCCTACGAGAAGCTCCAGGCCGACGCAGAAATGAAGGCCGCCATGGATGAGGTCACCAAGGCGCAGGAGAAGGTCAACCAGCTTCGCGATACCAAGCTGCGCGCCGATCCCGAGAACGCCAAGCTGCTGGACCGCATGGAGGCCATCCGCAAGGAGATGTCGCCCCAGCGCCCCCGCGGCATGCCGGGCATGATGCCGCCGGGCGCCATCAAGCCGATGGACAGGAAGATGATGATGCCTCCGCCCGCAGCCAAGGCCCCCGCCGCGCCGGCCCCCGCTGCGCCGTAATCGGCAAACCAATATTGGATGGATGATCGCGCGCCGCTACCGCTTCCGGGCGCGCGTCTGCCGGAATGGACTTGCGGCCCCCGGTGACTCGGCCGTGCGATTGGCGGTCTCGCCCCGGGGTGGATTGGCGGAGACACCGCCTTGCGCAACACGTGTCGGCGGAACTTGCCCGCGCGTCGGCGCAACGGCTGTGGGCGGACTATGCCTGGAAGAGGACCGCGGGGATTGGCGGTCGGAAGTGGATGACGTTACGGTTTCGTCGGAGGGTGGCCGCGGCGGGCGTTGGACAGCAACTTCCGGCGGCCGCGGCGGGTGTTGGACCACGGCGCTCGGCGGGCGCGGCGGGTGTTGGATCACGGCGCTCGGCGGGCGCGGCGGGTGTTGGACCACGGCGCTCGGCGGGCGCGGCGGTGGCGCAACGATGGCGTCCGGCGGACGCGGACGGGAGGGCGCGGTTTGCGCAACCGGCGATGCGGGCGGCGGTGGACCGGAGTGGCGGCCGCGGTCCGGGCGCCGCACCCGCACCGGCGGACGGCAGGCCGGA
>CAYRPP010000316.1:0-2413 GCA_964426115.1 uncultured Lentisphaerales bacterium
CTTTAGGGCCTTCTAGTCTGCCATGACTCTTCAATGTCGCTTCTATGGCTTGAATTTCCTCCAGATACCCGTCAAGCCTTTTTGCATTATAGGCCAACTTTCCAACAGAATGTTGCACGCCAATGCTTTAACGATTTTGAAGGCTTGCGGCGGCCCTCCTGGATTCCCTCCGAGGTAGGCTTTATGCAGAATCTCAGGTAGGCTTTATGCCGGAAACCATTAGCACCAAGTGCCGATTGCCGCATAAAGCCTACTTCGACGCTCCGCCACGCCTCTCCATGTGATGCAATTCTGCCGCAGGCGGCGGTGCAGAAAGCGCGCGGAACCGCGCGCACTCAAAAATTCCGGCACTTCCCGAAGGTCAGCGTCAATTGTTTCCCGGCGCGGTCGGCCGCCGATGGCGGAGTCATGCGCGTGCAGGCCATCGGGGCCGTGGTGCGGATCGATCTGCACGCTCAACAATCAGCGCCAAACCCTGTGGCCGGATAAGTGCAGCCGGCCAATACCTCACTCGCCGCGGCGTATGCTGGACTCGCCGAGGGTGGCGCGCAGGCGGTCGAGCGTCGCGCTGAGCGCCTCCTGGCGCGCGCGGCGCGAAGGGCCGCCGGCGGCGGCCTCAAAGAGGTCGGCCTGCTCCTGGCGCTCCGCGACGAGGCCGCTGACCCCGAAGCCGATCAGGCGCACGGGACGGGCGACGCGCTCGGCCTCGAAAAGCTCGAGCGCCAGCCCGCGCAGCGAGAAATCGTCGCGGCAGGGGGCGGCGAAACGCCGCTGGCGGGTGATGGTCGTGAAATCCGCCCAGCGCAGCTTGAGGCGTCCGACGGTGGCGAAGCGGCCGTCGGCGCGCAGACGGCGCCCGACATCGTCGGCGAGGTCGCGCAGCATGGCGCGCAGCGCGCGCGGGTCGCGGCAGTCGGCATCGAAGGTGTGCTCGCGTGAGATGCTGAGCTCCTCGCGCCCGGTTTCGACCTCGCGCGGATCGTCGCCGAATGCCAGTTGCAGCAGGTGGCCCGCCACATGGCCCCCGACCTGCGCGGCGAGGATCGCGCGCGGGGCCTGCTGCAGATCGCCTACCGTGCGGTAGCCGTGGTTCCAGAGTTCGGTCCGCAGCACCTTGCCGACGCCCCAGAGGCGCCCCACCGGTAGCGGCGCGAGGAAGGCGAGCAGTGCGGCGCGCTCGCGCGGCGCCGCCGCCAGCCCGTCGGGCTTGGCGAGCTCGCTGCAGAGCTTGGCGAGGAACTTGTTGGCGGCGACGCCGACCGAGGCGGTCAGGCGCAGCTCGTCGGCAATGGCGGCGCGGATGCGGCGCCCGATGGTCATGCCGTCGCCGAAGAGGCGGCGCGCGCCGGTGACATCGAGGAAGGCCTCGTCGCATGAGAGGGGCTCGACGACCGGCGTGAAGCGCTCGAAGATCTGGAAGACACGGCGCGAGACGGCGTGATAGCGCGCCATGTCGGGCGGCACGAAGATGCCCTGGGGGCAGCGGCGGCCGGCCTCGCGGGAGGGCATGGCGGAATGGACGCCGAAGACGCGCGCCTCGTAGGAACAGGTCGAGACGACGCCGCGGCGGTCGGGCGGCGCGCCGACGATGACGGGCTTGCCGCGCCACTCGGGATGGTCGCGCTGCTCGATGGCCGCAAAGAAGGCGTCCATGTCGACATGCAGGATTTCGCGCGCGGCGGGCATGGCGATTCTCTGGTGATGCGCGGGCGCGTCACGACGTCAGCCACCCGATGATCCGCGGGGCAAGGGAGTCGAGCCCCGGTGAGTTGTCGGCGGGTCACGCGCTTGCCCACAGTGTAGCACGGGCGCCGCTGTCAGGCCATAGTTCGGCTATTTCCGCGCCGCGAGCGTCTGCTTCTCGTGGCGGCGCACGGCCGCCATCCAGGCACCGTCGGCGGGCGTCTCCTGGCGGCGGCAGAACTCGTTCCAGACCTCGCCGACGGGCAGCAGCCGCATCTCTTCCATGAGCGCCAGGCGGCCGGTCAGATCCCCTTCGGCCTCGAGCCGGCGCAGAGTCCCGCGTGGTTCGAGCAACGCCGCCAGCAGCGCCTTGCGCACGTTGCGCGCGCCGATGACCCAGGCCGCCACGCGGTTGATGCTGGCGTCGAAGTAGTCGAGGCCGATGTGCACGCGGCCGAGCGCCCCGCAGCGCACGACCTCGCTCAGCAGCGCCTGGAGGTTGTCGTCGAGGGTCACGACATGGTCGCTGTCCCAGCGCACACCGCGCGAGACATGCAGCAGCAGCTCCGGGAACCAGGGCAGCAGGGCGCTGATCTTGTCCGCGAGCGTCTCGGTGGGATGGAAGTGGCCGGCGTCGAGGCAGACGAGCTTGCCGCGCGCGAGGGCGTAGCCCATGTAGAACTCGTGGGAGCCGACGGTGTAGCTCTCGGCGCCGATGCCGAAGAGCTTG
>CAYRPP010000317.1:0-2410 GCA_964426115.1 uncultured Lentisphaerales bacterium
CCGCCGGATACCCCACGACCTTCAGGGCGAGAATATAGAAGGCGTTCGCCGTGTTGGCCGGTCCCTTGTCAATGGTGATGGTGATCTCGCCCGTGGCAGTGGGCCAGATGCTCGGCACGACCGCGACCTGGCTCGTGTTGTTGGCCGTGGCGAGGATATTGGTGCCGTTGTTATCGCCCGCCACGCGGAAGCGCGTGTCGCGGTTGTCGGTCACGCCGACGCGCGAGGCATAGAAGGTGAAGGAGTATAAGTAGGCGGGATTGAGGCCGCGCACCTTGGCGACCGACGGGGTGGTCGAGCCATAGCATTGGGTTTGGCCCGCCGGGGCGAACTCGGCGGCGTCTCCGGTCGGCGGATTGGCGGAGTTGGAGTTATTCCCATCGCATTTCGTCGTCACCTGAAACCAGACGGGGATGGCGGAGACCGTGCTGTCGACCAGGTTGGTGTAGGTTCCGACGGCCGAGAAATTCACCTTGTTCCACGCATTGGAAGCGGGCTTGTCGTAGGCGTCGATGTAGATCGTCGTGACCTGAGCCGCGAGACGCGCCGCGAGAAACAGCCAGACAAGAGCCGCGCTACGCCAGGGTTCCAGCCGCCAGGCAACACCCGACCTACGGGGAGAAAACGTCCGGCTCCCGAACGATATGTTCCTCATACCCTCTCCTCCGCTGCCACGACCAAGTTCAGGATGCATGCATTGCCCGGCACAGGCAGGCAACTTACCGCACCCAAATCAATAAAAGAAGTATACCACACTTCAGGAAGTTTGTCTACCGGGAGCCGATTGCGTTGTGACCGTCGAGCGAGGGTTGCGCGAGGGTTGCGCGAGGTGCCGCGCACGTCAAGCGTGCGAAATTGAGTGAGACGAGGCCTAAGGCGGGGCGTTGCGCGCTTCAAGTCGTGCGTGAAGCGGTATTGTGTTCCGTTGACGGGCGTGCTGGAACGTGCCGCGCATGGGCGCGGCCGTGCGGCATGCATGCGATCGGATGGGGAGTTCACGCCCATGCTGGGCACACTGGGGCAGGCATTCCTGCCTGCGCTTGAGGCGCCTGCCGGGATCTTGCATGGCCGGCCTCACCCGCACATGTATCACGCGGAGCAGGCTCCGCTATAAAAAGCGCGCGCGGACGCGCGCACTCAAAAATATATTGCGGCCCCATCGGCTATTTTCATGCTCTTCCCTCGCCACCCGTGGCTTAGAAGCTGTGAAATAATCGGCGGCGCGGGTGTAACCGCGCCCTCCATCGTTCAGAATACGCCATTTTCTCTTGATTTTTGACGGGCGGTCTCCGCCCCAACAGGATTAGGCGATATTTCACAGCTTGCCAGTGGCGTAGGGGAGTGATGCCAGGATGCGGGCGGGAGTCGAGACCATTGAAGATGATCCGGCGGAACGCGATTTCCCACGTACTCGGGCCTGAAGGCCCTCACAAGCTTCCGGCTAAAGCCGTTACTCTGGCGCGAAGTCCTTCCCTGGCATCTCTCCGCCAGAGTACCGCCTTCAGGCGGACGTGTCTTGCCGTAGCCCGCAGGGCGGAGGCAGAAGCAACCAAGGGGCTTCAGCCCCGCCTCCCATTCCGTGGACCGCCCGGATGCTCAGTAGACGCTGAGCTTCTGCTTTCCCCGCCCGCCTGGTCAGTAGACGCTGAGCTTCTGGATGCGTACGGACGGCCTGACGGGCTCGAGCGCGGTGAGGTTGAGCACCTGCCGGTGCATGGCCACGCCTAGGCCCGTGACGCGGACGGGGAAGTCCATCTGCCCGTTGCCGCCTTCGCCGTCGCGCTGCCACTGCCACTGGTTCTCGCCCGGGGCGAAGACCTTCACGGGCGAGGCGTCGGTGAGGGGGAACTGGACGAAGTGCCAGCCGTCGAAGTTGATGGCCGCCTGCCCCGGCCAGTCGTGCGTCACGCAGCCGTAGCCGCCCGAGCCGGCGCTGATCCATTTCTCGCCCTCGGCGTCCGTGACCTCGAAGAAGAGCTTGCCCCAGGACGAGTTGCCCTTGACCCAGACGCCGATGGTCGAGGGCTCGCCGGCGACGGGAGCGGCCCCGGGAATCGCGAGGAAGGTGTATTCGCTGTAGAGGTAGGGCGTGTTGTTCGTGGCCAGCGCGAGCTCGATGCAGGCGCCGCGCTCCTCGTCCGCAACCGTTGCGGCGGAGTAGGCGCCGGGACGGAAGAACGAGATGAAGGCGGGGTTGCGCGTCGTGCTCTCAATGCGCTTGTCCGGCGCGGCGACAAGGGCGACCTCTTCGGCGGCGGCGAGGGGCGCGGCGACGACGGCCTTGTCCGATCCCGCGAACTGCTCGTGCGGATAGCGCCGGGACAGGTCGGCCCGGACGCCGGCGAGGGGCGCGGCCGTCGTCAGGTAGAGGGGTTCCTCGTCGACGACGAGCCGCGCGGCGGTCTGGTTC
>CAYRPP010000318.1:0-2399 GCA_964426115.1 uncultured Lentisphaerales bacterium
TGGCGATGCGCTCGACGCGGATGCCCGGCGCGGGCAGCAGCTCGAAGCTGGTGACTACCGGCCCCTTCTCGATGTGCGTGACCTCCGCCGGGATGTTGAACTCGGCCAGGGTCTTGACGAGGATGGCGGCCTTCTGGTCAACGTCGCCGTGTACGGCCTCGCCCTCGGGGAGGGGCGCGAGCAGATCGACCATGGGGAGCTGGTAGGGCGCCGCGAGCGGCTCCGGCGCGGCGCCTTCGTCCGGCGACACTCCGGGCGGCGGCGCCGCCGCCGGCAGTTGCGCGGCGGGATCCGGCTGCGGCGGCGGCTGCGCGGCGGCGGCTGCGCGGGCCGCCCCTGCGGCTTGCTGCTCCCCGGACGGCGCGGCCTCGCGTTCGCGCTCGCGCCGGAGCTGCTCCTTGCGCTCCTCGTAGGCGCGCTGCCGCTCGGCCTCCTCCTGCGCGCGCGCCTGCGCGCGCGCCTCGCGTTCCGCGTGCCGCGCCTCCTTCTCGGCCGCCCGCGCGGCCCGGGCCTCGTCGCGGGCGCGCCGTCGCTCCTCGCGCGCGGCGGTCCTGTGCTCCTGCGCGAGCTGCCGCGCCAGCCGCTTCTCCTCCATCGCCAGGCGCGCCGTCATGTCGGCGCGGTCCAGCCGCCACTGGCGCCAGCGCCCGAGCAGGTCGCGGTAGCCCTCGCCCACGCGGCTGGGGCCGATGGCCATGGTCAGGGAGACGGTCATGAGCGACAGCACGATCAGCGTCCCGCCGACGGGGCTGACCAGGCGCTCGAGGCAGCGGGTCATCAGCAGCCAGCCGACAAGGCCGCCCGGATCCGCGGCGTTCAGGCGGTGCATGATCCCCGCGAAAAGGTTGTCGCCCAGCTGCAGCCAGGCGCAGAGGCCGGCCTGGAAGAGGGCGCACCATCCGAACCGGCGCCAGGGGTGGGTGTTGCGTCCCGCCGCCAGGCGCAGGCTGAAGGCCAGCATCCAGACGGGCAGCAGCCAGACGCCCAGTCCCAGCAGGCGGTAGCCGACCGCCGTGCCGATCGCCCCGGCCACCCCGATCAGGTTGTTCGGCGGGTCGTTGGGCGGCGCCTGGAGCCAGGGCACGTCGCCGCTGTCGTAGCTGACCAGGCTTAGGAAGGGAAAGACCGAGAGCACCACCAGGATGTAGCCGAGCCAGCGGTACGGCGTCTCGGGTTCGGCGCGGCCCTTGGGCGGACGTGTCTTGGCTTCGGACATGACAGGCGGGATTCTAGCGCTTTTCCCCGGGAAAAGCCAGCCGCACCGCGTCCGGCACGGTGGCCACCTCGTCGACCGTCGCGCCCGGCGGCAGCAGCACCCGCAGCGGAATGTAATTGGTGGGCGCGGAATCCGCGGACGCGGGGAGCTCGGCGAAGACGCGGATGGCGTTGGTTGCGATACCCTGGAGCGCCTCCGCCCAGCCCGTGAGGCGCACCGTGACCACGGCCGGCTCGACGCGCGGCGGCAGGTTTGTATGGCCGGTGGGCAGCGCCAGGCGCACGGGGACGTCCGCGAACTCGCGCTGGATGTTGTCGGGCACGATGGCGACCTTTACGGTGATGCTCTCGGGGGCGATCTCGGGATGCCAGGCGTCGGCCGGCGGCAGGATCGCCACGCGCCGGGTGAAGCCCTGTACGCGGCCGTCGACGTTCACCGGCTCCACCTGCAGCGTCACGCCCGCCTCGTGCAGCCGGTCGAGCTGCAGGCGCGCGCCGCGCACGACGGCTGTGCGCGGCGCGTAGTCGGCCTCGGCGTGGCCGCGGAAGGGCTTGCCATCGATGGCCGGCGGCGCGATCGCGAACTCGCGCTCGCCCTGGTGGTCGTAGGTGATCTCGACCACCGGGGGATCGATGTTGACCACGCGCAGCCCGGAGGCGCCGCGCAGGTTGCCGCGCCGCAGCGGAACGCGCACGACGCCCCCGTCGGCGCGGATGCGCAGGCCCTTGATCAGCATGCGCAGGTCGGCCCGGTCGAGATGCTGGAACTCGTTCAGCGCGCCGCGGAACGTCACCTGCACCGTCGCCGGCCGCACGGCCATCAGCGCCACGCCCGGCTCGCGCTCGACCTCGACCGGCACGCCGCGGGTGGTCGTGTTGCTGACGAGCTCGCGGATCGTCAGGTATACGAGGAGGGCCAGCACGAGGGCCAGCAGGGCCGTGGCGCCGTTCTCGCGCGCCCAGAGGATCAGGCGTTGCCGGAGATCGACCTTCATGCGCGCTTAGCCTCCTCCTGCGACCCGCGCCGCTCCGCCAACTCGCCGCCGGCCCCGCTCCCGCCGCCGGGGTCGATCTGGGCGAGGATCCGCCGCCAGGCGTCCAGGAAGCCCTCCCGCGGCGAGAGGGCCGTGAGGTAGCGTGCCAGCCGCGTCCCGGTCAGGTTCTGCAGCAGGCGCCCCTGGAAG
>CAYRPP010000319.1:0-2385 GCA_964426115.1 uncultured Lentisphaerales bacterium
CCGCGGCGACGTTCAGCCCGACATGCTTCATGGTCACCAGCACGCGGGCGCGGGCAAAGGCCGCGCCGAGGCCGACCTCGAGGGCCACCTTCTCGTTCGGCGACCACTGGGCGTGTCCTCCCAGGGAACCGAAAGTCTCCATGATCTCCGTGCTCGGCGTGCCGGGGTAGCCGACGCCCAGGGCGAAGCCGGCATCCCGCGCGGCCCAGGCAATGGCCTCGTCGCCGTTGAGCAGCAGACGTTGCGAGTGTGTCTCCATAAGTGCAGGGAAGGTAAACTGTCGAGGACTGGAAGTCAAGAGTGTTGCGACGCGCTGCGTGAAAACGCTGTCGTGAAAACGCTTGCATTTTCCGGGGCGGATCTGGTAAATTCTCGCCGTTTTTTGACGGAGTCGGAGGCATTTCGGGGAGTTACGCCCGCGTTCGTTCTCTAATCGCCGGTCTCTCCCGCCTCTTACGCGCTCCAGCAGAGGCCGCCTTCGCCGGCGGTCTTTTTCATTGCTCGGAGAGGCGCCTTCCAAACCCCCGGCTTGTGCAGGTTTCTGAAAGGATTTCGTCATGTGGTCGATGGATCTTGTCTGTCTGGCTCTGCTGCTCGCCGCCGTCAGCGGCCTGCCGGGGCTTGGACTGCGCCGTCGCCTGGCGGGCGGCGAGCGCATCGCCGCGCTGCTGATGGGGATCGCTGCCCTCGCCGGACTGGCGGGCGCCGCGGGTGGACTGGGAGGCGCGGTGGGCACCCCCCGGCTCTTTCCCTGGCCCGCGGCGGATCACGGGCTGGTGGGGCTCGATCCCCTGGGCGCGTTCTTCCTCGTGCCGGTCTTTCTCATCGGCGGTCTCGGCCCGCTCTACGGTCTCGGCTACTGGCCGCAGCGTCACCATCCCGACACCGGTGCGCGGCTGCGCCTCTGCTGGGGCGCGCTGACGGCCGGCATGGGACTGTTGATCATCAGTCGGCATGCGCTCGTCTTCTTGCTGGGATGGGAGATCATGGCGTTGGCCGCCTTCTTCCTGATCGTCACCGAGGATCACCTGGCGGAGAGCCGGCAGGCCGGCTGGATCTACCTGATCGCCACGCACGTCAGCACGCTGACGCTCCTGGCGCTCTTTGTCCTGTGGCGGCAGGAGACGGGCTCGTACCTCATGCAACCGGCCGCGGTGGGGATGATCGCGTCAAGTCGTCTCAACCTCCTGTTCGTGCTGATCCTGATCGGCTTCGGCATCAAGGCCGGCCTCATGCCGCTCCATTTCTGGCTGCCGGGCGCGCATGCCAACGCGCCGAGCCACGTCTCGGCCATCATGTCCGGCGTGGTGCTCAAGATGGGGATCTACGGCCTGGTGCGCTGGCTCGGCCTGCTGCCGGCGCCGCCGGCCGCCTGGGGCGCGGTGATTTTCGCGCTGGGCGCGGTCAGCGGGCTCCTCGGGGTGCTCTTCGCGATCGGGCAGCATGACCTCAAGCGTCTGCTGGCCTACCACAGTGTCGAGAACATCGGCATCATCCTGCTGGGGCTCGGCGTGGCCCTGATCGGCCGCGCGAGTGGCCGTCCCGAGTGGGTGGCGCTGGGGCTCGCGGGCGGCCTGCTGCACGTCTGGAACCACAGTCTCTTCAAGTCGCTGCTCTTCCTTTGCGCGGGCGCCGTGGTCCACCAGACGCACACGCGCCAGATCGACCGACTGGGCGGGCTTGCCAAGGGCATGCCGTGGACGGCGGCCAGCTTCGTCGTCGGCGCGGTCGCCATCTGCGGGCTGCCGCCGCTCAACGGTTTCGTCAGCGAGTGGCTGGTCTACCTCGGCATGCTCCGGGGAGTCTTCGCGACCGGCGGCAGCGCCGTGGTCGCCGCCGGGGTGCCGGTGCTGGCGGCGATCGGCGCGCTGGCGGTGGCCTGCTTCGTCAAGGTGTTCGGAGCGGTCTTCCTTGGCGAGGCGCGCACCGAGGCCGCGTGCGGCGCCGTCGAGGCGCCCGCGGCCATGCGCCTGCCGATGGGGGTGCTGGCGGGGGCGTGCGTGCTGATCGGCGTGGCGCCGCTGCTGGTCGCCCCGGCCCTCGATGCGGCGTCGTCCGGCTGGCTGGCCGGCCTGGAGCCGGAGCGCCTGACGCTGGCCGCGCGCGTGCCGCTCGGATGGATCGTCCGGCTGGCGGCCGCGCTGCTCTCGATTGTCGCGGTGCTGGGTCTCATGGCCAGGCGCCGGGCGGCCGGCGCCCGACGCGGTCCCACCTGGGACTGCGGTTACGCCCTGCCGACACCGCGCATGCAGTATACGGCCTCCTCCTTCGCGCGCACGATCATCCAGCTCTTCGGCAGCGTGCTGCGGCCGCGGGAGCAGCCACCGGAGGTCACCGGCCTCTTCCCGCCGCCGACCCACGCGCACAGCCATGTCGACGACGCCG
>CAYRPP010000320.1:0-2376 GCA_964426115.1 uncultured Lentisphaerales bacterium
GTCGCGCGCGGGCCGCTACGACGGCGGCTGGTTCGCAAACGGCGCCTGGGTGACGAACGACACCGCAACCTCGCCGGCGATCGACGCGGGCGATCCTGCGATGGGCTACGGCGCGGAACCGCAGCCGAACCTCCGCCGCGTCAACATGGGCTATGACGGCGGCACCGCGGCGGCGTCGAAGAGCGACTGCGGCACGGATCCCGTCGTCACGGAGGACAAGCTGATGGTCCTCGCCTACGCGGCGACGGCGATCACCGACATCGGCGCGACCGTCTCGGCCGATGTCGCCTCGACCGGCGGCGGCGCGGATCCGGACGTCACGGTCGTCTGGGACGGTTCGGACAAGGGCACGAACAGCGTCGCGGCCTGGGGCGGCAACCTCTCCCTCGGCACGTACGCGCCGTGGAATCTCGCGTCCTACACAATCACGGACGCCTCGGCGCTCACCGATGTCTTCTTCCGCTTCGTCGTCGAGAACGAGAAGGGCGTCTCCTGGAGCGATCCCGTGAAGCACTTCAAGATCGCCCGCAAGCCGACGATCGCCTATCCCGCCGAGGAGGACGTCGTCACGCACCTCTACCGCACCTACGCGCGCGTCCATGCGAACCTCGTGTCGGACGGCGGCAGCGACGCCACCGTGCGTCTTGTGTACTGGCCAATCACGGACGCGGCCGCGGTGGTCACGAATGTCGCGAACGACGGTCTCGCCTGTCCTGCGGGCGCGTATGCGTTCGCCGCGGGGAACCTCGCCGAGAACACGGAGTACGCCTACTTCATCGAGGCGGAAAACAACGTCGGCGTCGCGCGGCTCGCGCAGAAGACGTTCAAGACGAAGGCGGACGCCGAGAAGCTGACGCTCGTCGGCGGGCCCGCGAACGTCGGCCACGGCGACGGCGCCTCGTTCGCCCATCCGTCCGGCGAGCTCCAGATGCTCCTGGACGCGCTGTATATGGGCGGCGACGAGATCCTCCTGATGCAAGGCACGAACATCGTCGCCGACGCGCTGATCGTCAATAACCATCCCGGTCTCACCATCCGCGGCGGCTACACGGCGGACGGCGCTTCGCGCAACGGCGAATCCGTCCTGCGGCGCGATTCGTCCCTACCGAAGGTGCACCGCATCTTCACAGTCACGGCCTCGACAGTCGTCTTCGACCAGGTCACGGTCGCCGAGGGCCAGTTCAACGAATACAGCAATTGCTACGGCATGGGGGTCGGCCTGCTTTCCGCCTGCAATGCGACGTTCACGAACTGCCTCTTCCGCAGCAACGGCAGCGGCAACACAACTGATCGGGTCATGTTCGGCAGCGCCATCGGGGCGAAGAACGGCACGCTCACGATCGTCGACTGCGTCTTCACGAACAACTCGCTCCACGGCGGCGGCGGCAACGTCTACGCGTGCGGCGGCGCGGTCGGCGCTGAAGGCGCGACGGTCCGCATCACCGGTTCGACCTTCAGCTACAACTGGACGCAGACAATCCACGCCCGCTACTACGGTGGCGGCGCGCTCGGCTTTCTCAGCTGTCCATCGGTTATAATCGACCACTGCACGTTCGCGACGAACTACACACATCCGGGCAGTTCGACCGGCTACTACACACCGCAGAAGGATCATGGCCCCTACGGCGGCACGATCTACCTCAATGGCGCATCCACCGTCGCGGTTATATCCGACTGCACCGTCCTCGGCGGCTGGAACGCCTCTTGGAACTCGGATACGCCCACGTGGGGTTGGGGCGGCACGATGTTCTTCAGGGGCGGCGCCAAGGTCGCGCTCGTCCGCACGAAGATCCTCGGCGCGGGGCTCAGCGGTTCCTGGTACACGGCGGCGCCGAGTTACTGCTCGGGCTCGATCGACGTGAGGGACGCGGGGACGACGCTCGCGATGACGAACGTCCTGCACGCGGGCGCAGTGAAGGGTCCGTGCCTCGGCAACAACGGCGGCACGATCAACGCGGTGAACTGCACCTTCGTGGACACGAAGGGCGGGGGCAGCCAGCCGAATTCGGCGTACGTTCAGTACGGCACGGGGTCGACGACGACGTTCCGTAACTGCATCGTCTGGGACAATGCGGGCGGCTTCCTCTACAGCGGCAACCAGGGCGACGCGCCGTCGGCGATGTTCTCCGACCTCCAGGGCACGGAACCGGACGAGGCGAACCACGTCATCTCGGCCGATCCGAAGTTCGAGGACGCGGCGACGCTCGATTACCGCCTCGGGAACGACTCCCCGTGCGTCAACGCGGGCGACCGGACGGGCATCCTCAAGACCGAGGTCGATCTCGGCGGCGAGCGGCGCATCAGCGGCGCGAACATCGACCTCGGGGCCTACGAGTACCAGCAGAACGGCCTGCTCATCCTGCTGCGGTGATCGGC
>CAYRPP010000321.1:0-2356 GCA_964426115.1 uncultured Lentisphaerales bacterium
TGCTCGATGCCGCCGCCCACGCCTGCATGAACACCGACTGGCTGCTCTTCCGGCTAACGGGCCAGTGGGTCATGGACTACTCCACCGCGACGACTTTCCACCTGCAGGACCAGGTCGGACGCCGATGGCACCGTCCCTTCCTAAAGCGGCTCGGTCTGCGCGAGTCGCAGCTCTCGCGCCTCGCCGGTTCCGGTGTGGCCGTGGGTCTGCTGACGCCGGAGGCGGCCGCCGCCACCGGACTGACGACGGAGACGCTGGCTGTGACCGGGGCGTTCGACCACCCCTCCGCGGCGCGCGCCGCCGGCATCACCCGGCCCGGCCAGCTCATGCTCTCCTGCGGCACCTCCTGGGTCGGTCTGCTGCCGTGGCCCGACCGCGACGCTCTCATCGAGGCCGCCCTGCTCTGCGATCCATTCCTCAGCGATGCGGACGGCCCCTGGGCCGGCATGTTCTCCGTGCCCGCGATCGGCCCCGTGATCGACGCGTATGTCGCGTCCCTCTCCGCGCCCGGAACCGACCGCCACGCCCAACTGGAGCGCTTCGACGCCCTGGCGGCCGCCGCGCCGGCCGGCGCGGCGGGCCTGGTGATCGACCTGACCGAGCCATTCCACCCCGTCGACGCGCCGCCCGCGCGCGTCGCCCGCGCGGTGATGGAGGGCGCGGCACGGGCGCTCCTGGCGCCCCTGGAACGTCTGCGGGCTCGCGGATTCGCCTTCCAGCAGGCTGTCATGGTGGGCGGTCCCGGCAACAGCCCGGTCTGGCCGGGCATTGTCGCGTCGATTACCGGCCTCGACCTGACGGTCGGCACGGCCCACGCCGGCGCCGCGGGCGCGGCCCTGCTGGCGCGCCGCGGCGCGGAGAAGTTCCGCGAAAGCTCCGGCTCCGGTCGATCAAACGGCACGGGCCGCACCGACCGCGATCGCGACGTCTACGACCGCGAGCTGCGCGGATTCCTGCCGCCGCGGCTCTTCGATGTCCATGTGCATCTGCTCGATGCCGCCAGCCATGTCGCCGGCAGGGAGTATCCTCCCCGTAGCTGCTACCGCAAGTTCGGCTGCACCTTCACGCGGGAACAGTACCTCGACTGGGCGGCCGAGTGGCTTCCGGAGCAGGAACTGCACTTCAATGCGTTCGGCCACCCGGGCCGCGAGACCGACCGCGGCCGCGCCGCCGCGTATGCCGGTCGCGTGTCGGACAACCGGCGCGCGTTCGGCATGGCGCTGGTGTCGCCGGCGGATCCCGCCGACCAGGTGATCCGCTGGATCGAGGAGCACCACCTGGTCGGCTACAAACCCTACCTCAATTTTGTGGAGGGCAAGCCCACTTCCGAGATCACGATCGGCGACATGCTGACCGACGCCCAGATGGCCTATGCCGACGCGCGTGGCCTGGCGGTCCTGCTGCACATTCCCCGTCCCGGGCGCCTGGCCGACCCGGTCAACCAGCGTGACATGGTCGAGTTATGCCGGCGCTACCCGCGCGCCAAGATCATCTTCGCGCATATCGGCCGCGCCTACTTCCTTTCGGGCGTGCTGGGCGGTCTCGACGGCATCGCCGCCTGCCCCAACGCCTACATCGACACGGCGATGGTCAACCACGAGGGCGTCCTCGAATATGCCTTCCGCCACTTCCCACGCGAGCGCATCCTCTTCGGAACGGACGCGCCGATCGCCTGCCTGCGCGGCAAGTCGGTCGAGATCAACAACCAGTACGCCTACCTGATGGGCGAGGAGTACGAGGTTGGCACTTCAATCTACGATGCCCTGGGCGCCGTCAAGTTCACCACGTTCTTCTACGAGCAGTTGCGCGGCATCCGGCTGGCGTCGGAACGCGCCGGCCTGACGGAAGCCGAGGTCGAAGGCATCCTCTTCGGCAATGCCCACCGCCTCTTCACGGCGCTGGGCGCGGCGGCTCTGGAACGGAAGGCGCCTGGCGACAGCCGGCCCGGCAAAAAACGGAGACAACCATGATAAAGCAAGACCTGACCCGCATCGGCCTGTTGCCGTTATACCTCAAGCTCTACGACGATCTGAAGCCCGCGTGCCGCGAGGGTTTTGCGGCCTTCCAGCGCCGGATCGCGGAGGGATTCGAGACGCGCGGCGTCGCGGTCGTGTCGGCGCCGGTCTGTCGTGTCGCGTCGGAATTCGCTGCCGCCGTAAAGCAGTTCGAGCAGGAGGGGGTGGACGCCATCGTGACGCTGCACCTGGCCTATTCGCCCTCGCTCGAGGCGTTGGAAGCCCTCCGGGCCACCGAGCTGCCGCTGATCATGCTGGACACCACCATGGACGCCGCCTTTGGGCTCGGCGTCTCGCCCGACCGCATCATGTACAACCACGGGGTGCACGGGGTGATGGAT
>CAYRPP010000322.1:0-2352 GCA_964426115.1 uncultured Lentisphaerales bacterium
ATACACATATAAAAAACCTCCAAATATCGTTGCACCTTCTGACGGCAATCAGAAGTTTTATGTTTTGATTTTTATAAAAACGAATTTCCATAAAAAATCACTTCCGGAAATATCCAATTATATTTTGCATATCATCTCTTGCTTCTGTTTTAGTTCTATATTTCTTTCCTGATTCGTCAATTATTATATTTTTAACAATATAATTAGCCTGTGCAGGTTCAAGAATATTATTTTTAATTAAATAAGTCAGGTAACTTTTCAGGTGCTTATGTCCGTCTAAATACCCTTCACAATATTGTAAAGAACCCTGTTTTTCTTTCGTTTTAGAGGGTTTTCTTGATCCGACAGTAGAAACAATATAACTATTAACCTGATTTTCAATAAATTCATAATATTCATGATCTTCAAGACCGACTTCGGGATCTTCAGACCATTTCCGAAGTCCCATTTCTCTGAGTTCCTGTTCACATTCAATGTATTTTTTACAAAGTTTTTCTAATTCGATATTATTTTCTATTGCTGTTTCCTGCATCCATCTTTTTGATTTTTCTGGAATTGAAGAATTTTTAAAAATGTCATTGAATCGTTCTTCCATTTCTGCTTTTGATTTGCAAAGTTCATTCCATAGTTCACTGTCCATTGTTTTCACCTTCCTCAATAATTATTATAAGCTTCCTGCCACTTTTCAGCATAGAAAGCCTTCTGTTCTTTATTTCCGAACACATATAACATCCTACAAAAATATGTTTCAATATCAAGATCATCATTTAGAGCTTGTT
Organism: uncultured Lentisphaerales bacterium; assembly: GCA_964426115.1. Lineage (GTDB taxonomy): Bacteria > Verrucomicrobiota > Kiritimatiellia > RFP12 > JAAYLN01 > JAAYLN01. Next base: position 780 of record CAYRPP010000322.1, read on the forward strand.
GATATGCTTCTTTTTCATAATCAAGTTGTGATGTGTTGTCCAAAATTTCTTCAAAAGTTATCATATTTATTTCCCCTTAAAGCCTTGTAAATGTTCTTCCACATGTTTGACATTTATATCTCTGTAATTTTTTTCCACCAACTATTGTAACAAAGCCTAATTTGTTTAAGTTAGTGTCAGCACAATATTTACAGCATTCCGGTTTACAATCCTCGATTATCCATTTATAATTCGTTTCCATAATAACCACCTTATAATTTTTATTTTTATAACATTTTATTTTATTTTACTATAAACATAATTACACAGTCAAAGTATATATAATTATCTGGTCTATTTTATAAATCAAAATATAAATAAGTATACCATTTTTTACAATTTAATGTATAAACATGTACATTCGTAAACCCTTTCAAAATCCGAAAAGTTGACAGGAAAAAATCAAAAAGTACAACAAAGCAGACTGAAAGTATTAAAACACGAAAAATCGTTTTTATTAAGTTCTACTGATACAATTCATCCATTTTGTATTGATTTTAATTTCAATCGTTCTATACATTGAAATGAATATAATTATTGAAATTGTTATAATTGATTTTAAGACGTTTTAAGAGGACTTTATTTCAGGATGAACATTAATATTAAAATGAAAATTTTGTTGAAAATTCGTAAGATTTTTGGGTAAAAGGGTTAGAAAATAATTGCTAACCCTATTAGAATTAATGTGATAATTCGTATTAATTCTCTTTCAAGAATCATATATACTTTTGTGCAAGTATCAAAAAATTGTTGCGGTAGTTGCACTAAAGTATATACTTTCATTTCAACAATCCCCACAATTTTAATTGTTTTTCAATATCTTTTATTTCATCATCAGAAAAAGCAAGACCTTGATAGTGATTCATAGAAGTTAAGCTATCATGCCCTTGTCTAAGACATACAACATTTACTGGAATTCCTGCTGAAATCATATACGATTCAATACTTTTTCTCGTTGTTTTGGCTGAAATACCGTAGGGGTTCAAATTTGCTAATTTAGCCCATCTCTGAAGATCTTTGTTCCATGTTGATTCTTGTGGTGGACATTTTGCTTTCCAGAAATCTTTAAGCAGATAATTAAACATTGACGGAAGATTGTTAATAGTTCTTTGTCTTTGTTTTCTTTTGTGCTTGAGTTGAGCTTCTTCAGGAAGATGAATTATATTTCTTTTCTCGTTGTACCATTCAGGATGATCATATAATCTAAGATATTCTGCATACCTCATTCCGGTAATCATTAAAATATCAAGTTTTGTTTTATATTCATCTTTTGGAATTACTTCTTTTAAGCTGATATATTCATTAGGAGTTAATATTCTAACATTGTTAACGTAAAATTGAAGATTTTCATTATCTTTTTCATATTTTGACACTGGATATTTCATATTTATCACAATTAAAATATAATACACAGATTATATATAAACCTGTTTATACTAATGATAAACCTGTGCATTTAATTCATATAATTATTGAATTAGATTAAAACCAGAAATTAAATAGAAAAGAATGCACAGAATTTACCGTAAAACCT
>CAYRPP010000323.1:0-2350 GCA_964426115.1 uncultured Lentisphaerales bacterium
AAACGGAATCCTGTTGACAAGACACAAGATGTTGTGGTATAAATCAACGCATGCAGCACAAAGCGTTCTATGAGGGGGACGATGAAACAGCATCGTGAGCAGTGCTGGGAGACGATGCCACTTGATTTCTACTACACAGAGGTCTTCCATGAATGAATTTCTTCACCGCCATCTGGCGCATCCGCCCCCAATCCGACGTCACAATCAGCCCACGGTGCTGTATGTGACGATCTGCGTGACAGGCCGTCAGACGATTCTCGCCACGCCCGAGGTGCAGACGGTTCTCGTGGATGCCTGGCGCAACGCCACGCACTGGCTGACCGGCCGCTACGTGATCATGCCCGACCATGTGCATCTCTTCTGCGTGCCGGGTGTCGTCGACCATCCGCCGGTTCGCCGCTGGGCCGGATACTGGAAGCGGCTCGTCGGCAAGCGGGAACCCGTGCTTGCACGCGTCTTTCAGGACGATTGCTGGGACACCCAGATGCGGTCGCACGAGCATTATGAGGAGAAGGTGAGTTACATGCACAACAATCCCGTGCGCGCGGGTTTGGTAAACCTCAGCGAGGAGTGGCCGTTCCAAGGAAAGGTTCATGATGTTCCTCTTTGGTGAAATCCCGGCGTGCCTGGGTTATGGAGCCCGCGGTCTCAGCGGGATGATTCAATTACCTGGAGGATGGAGAACGGCCGCCGGGGACGGCGGGCTCCACATTCTGGCTTTTCGTTCGCCCGGCATACGCCGAAATCGATCATGGAGCCCGCGGTCTCCGCGGGCGTGGAACGCTCAACGATCAGAAACAGCCCTTGACGTCCGGACGCGGTTCTCTGTAACTTGATCCCGTAGCGGAGATCGGAGCGGAGGTTTGGCCGAGGAGACCGTACACGTTCACAGCGGAGCGGTACACGTTCCCGTACACGGGGAGGCGAATGGAACTCGACCACGAAAAACTGGATGTCTACCGCGTCGCCTTGGACTTCGCGGCCTGAGCCTACACCGTGTGCCGGGCCCTGAAGGGCCTGGATCGGCCGACGCGAGACCAACTGCTCCGGGCTTCTCAGTCCATTGCGCTGAACATTGCCGAAGGCTGCGGCAAGATTCCGGCGGCGGACCGAGGTCGCTTTCTTCAGATTGCCAGCGGATCAGCCCGGGAATGCGGTGCGATTCTGGACATTCTCGACCGGTGCGGAGTCCTCGACCGGGAGGCCGTGCGCAAGGGCAAGGATCTTCTCGTGCGGATCGTGGCCATGCTGACGCGGATGATCGAGCGTGGAAGCCAGGTTCGCGAAGGTGAAGTCGTGTACGGGTACGTGAACGAGAACGGGAACGAGGAACAATCAGGCCAACCAACGGGTGCAGGCGCCTCAACCCGCATGGCCCCAGCCGGCGGGGAGATCCTGATTCACGAACCGCCGGTGTTCGAGCCTTGGCCTGCGTCCCTCCGCGAAATTTCCTGAAGAATCGCGAGATCCCCGGCAAACGGGTTCATCGCATTGCCCCCGCCCCATTTTGTCCCACGCAATTGGCGATGGAGATGCAGAAAACGATCCACGGGGAACACCACCAGCGAGGCGTTGTCGTGGGTCATGAGGTGGTGCTCCCAGTTGAGCGACAGGTCGGTGATTCCCTGCCTGGCGAGCGCATCCGCGCCGGCCTCGTACACCGCTCGGGCAAAGGCGTCCAGCGTGATGATGCCTTCCGCTTCCGGGGGAATGTCCGGCAGATTGTCCGGGCTGGGCAACAAGTCATCGCCGCGATAGCGGAATACCTGCACCTTGACACGTTGCCCCGCCCCGCCGGGGTGTGGCATGACGCGCACTACAATTCCGCCGGGCTCGTCCGCCGCCAGGCAGTCCCACACATCCCCCGCGTCGCAAATTCCCGACCCAGTATCGTTGTCCATGAAATGCTGCAGAAGTTCCACGGCGGCATGAATCAGCGGCAACAGGGGGTATGGGCCAAGATACGAGGCTTCGCACCGCCATGTGCGGTTCCCCAATCTTACCTCGACACCACACCACCCCGCGTCCGTTTCACCTACCGTTAGAATGAACGGACTGTTTTCCGGCAGGATCTCGGTGGGCATCATGCTACTCGGACATGCGCGCTTGGTCTGTTTCACGGATGGTGTCCGGCTCGCAACACGGTGCATGCGTGGCGGCAACGGGATCGACGGTTCTCCGGGACGTGCCGCGGGCCACGGCTCGGGTTCGAGAGCTTCATCGCCGGTCAGCGGCTGTTTGTCGTCTCCAAAATACACCGGCACTCCTTTCGGCTTGAGAAGCTTCGCGAGCTCGACAGCAATGATGCGGCCGCGCCGATCATGTGCGGCCCAGTCGAAAGTGCTTCGAC
>CAYRPP010000324.1:0-2346 GCA_964426115.1 uncultured Lentisphaerales bacterium
GGATCGAATCCGGCGGCGGCACGGTCTCGAACTGCGTGATCCGCAGTTGCGTTGTGAACGGCTACTGGTCCAGCGCCGCGGTCTACGCGGCCGGCGCGGATGCGCGCGTCACGCACTGCGTCATCACCAACAACACCACCGAAACCAACTCCAACGGCGACCAGAAGACGGCCGGACTCCATCTTGCTGGCGGCGCGGTCGCCGCGAACTGCCTCGTTGCCAACAACCGCGAACGGGCGACGAGTGGCACCTGCTGCACCGGCGGAGCCTACGTTCAAGACGGCTACATCTACAACTGCACTATTGTCGACAACACCGCACGGCAATGCGGCGGCATCAGAATCGCCGCGGGCGGCACGTACAACTGCGTCATCGCCGGAAACACCGCGACCATTTCGGGAAGCGATTACAACAACATCTACGCAGCCTCGCAGAAGTCCTTCTTCCACTACTGCGCCTGCAACGACGCGGAAGCGCTAAACGAGACCTGCCAGCAGGGAACCGCGGCGTCGTTCTTCAGCAACTACGCCAGCGCCGACTATACGGTGGGCACCGGGTCTAAGCTGATCGACAATGGAATCTCCGCGGGAATCGTGATGGAGGGCACGGATCTCGTTGGCGGCACACGCGTGATGGGCGAGGAGATTGACATCGGCTGCTACGAATTCGACACCTCCGCGTTCACCGGGGGCATGTTCGCGGACGTCACCCAGGGAATCGTGCCGATCACGGTGAACTTCACCGCGTCCGTCTCGGGTACCAATGGCACGGATCAGCTCCGCTTCATATGGGACTACGACGGCGACGATGCCTACGATGAAACCACGGACGTGCCCACGGTTTCTCACTCCTACACTAAGGGCGGAAACTACACCGTCAACCTGAAGATCGAGAACGTCACAGCCGTCAAGGAGACGGTCGTCTCCAAGTCTGGAATGCTCTATTTCTGTGCAGAGAAGATGTACGTCGTCAATGTTGCGAACGCCAATGCCGCGTTCCCGTACGACGGTTGGGAGACTGCATCGACGAGTGTCAAAACCGCGGTCGATGCAGCGCTGGACGGCGTGGAGATCATCCTTACGAACGGCACGCACAATGTGACCGAGCAGATCGACGTCACGAAGGAACTGGACATTCGGGGTCTTTCCGGCGATCCCGCGGACACCATCGTACTGCGCACCAGCGGGCAGGACACCGAGCCCGGCTACAAGCTCAACAATGCCGCGGCGAAAGTCAGGGACATCACCTGGGATGGAGGCGCCACCGTCTTACGTCCCGGCTGGTACCTGGAGAAGGGCGGTATGATCACCAACTGCGTCCTCACGCGCTTCAAGAACTTTACCTACTGGGCAAGCGCCGGTGCGGTCACCATTGGCGGCAACGGACTCGTCACGCACTGCGTGATCACCAACAACACCCAGACATACCTCGGCGACAGCGGTAAAGCGATCGTAAGGGTCAGCTCGGGAAGGATCGAGAACTCGCTAATCGCATACAACACCGATTCCGTCGGCGTGCCCATCGCGGTAGTGGCCGGCAAGATGCTCAACTGCACCATTGTAACCAATGAAATCAAGTCGGGCACGTATCACCTCAGGACCACCGGAACGATAACGAACTCGATCGTCATGTGCAACACGGTCGGCGGCGCGGCGGGTACGGTCATGTCCATCCAGGCGGGCAAGTCGGGGCACAACATCGCGGACGTGGCGGCCGAAGGATTCGCCTGCGACACCGCGGCAAACGTCTTCGACAAGTCAGCGCGTGTACTGCCGTGGACGATTTCGCTCGAGGCAGCGCGCAAGTACCGCGGCGACAAGAGTGTCGCGTCGCCCGAGGTCGACCTCGCCGGCAATCCGCGGCGGATCCTCGGACGTCTCGATCCCGGATGCTACCAGTGCCAGGGCACCATCGGCTTCCACTTCATCATGCGCTGACATGCAACAGACAGTATCCGGACCGGCTAGCGCATCTTGCGGATCCGCACCTCGGTTCCGGGCAGGTCCTTCAGCAAAGCTGTGAGCCTGGCAGGATCAGTGTCGCCGTAGTGGTACGATGTCGACACCGGAGCCTGGTGCTGGAGAAACTCCGTTAACGTGCAATGGTGTGTGAATATGCGCACAGGCCAATGGTCGCTTATGGGCCAAGAAATCTCGGACGGAGCCGATCCGGGGGGTGACTGGACATTTGGGGGCGATGGCTACGACGAACCATATTGCGTGCTTTGCACTTCTGACGGCGGTTTCCTGGTCGCGGGGCACTCTGATTCCAATATCAGTGGCGAGAAGACTCAAGCCAATATAGCGTATGAAGATTTTTGGATCGTGAAACTGACAAAACACGGCA
>CAYRPP010000325.1:0-2333 GCA_964426115.1 uncultured Lentisphaerales bacterium
CTCATCATACGTATACGTTCGTTCTAAACGTCTGCGGCGCGGCGGGGGTTCATCAGAAGGAATGGGTCAGTTTCTGGGGTGAGAGGAGCGCATGGCGAGGTGGGCGGCAGTTACTGGCGGACGCGTCATGCGGCAGAATGCCCGATCTCCGTGTACCCGGGCCTAAAGGCCCTCGCAGACTGCCGGCTGAAGGGTCTGTTGTTATATTGCCGCTGCTGATTAATCTGGAACTCAGGGAATCAGGAAATGCGCAGGTTTGGTGCATTTTCCTGTTTTCCTGAGTTCCAGATTCAAGGACTGCCAATAAATCAACACTCCCTTCAGGCGGAAGCCGTTCAGGGGCTTCAGCCCCGTCTCGCGCCGGATGCCGCCCGGATTGCCGGTTTCGCCCACGCTCCATGCGCTGATCCTCACACTCCCGGGAACCGTCCCATCACCATCAGAAGGCGTACGCCAGCGCACTCTTCCAAGTCCGTGCGGGGGCCGGATAGTAGCCTGTGCCCGCGAAGCCCGCGTAGGCCACGTTGGCATACTCCTCGTCCAGGACATTGTCGACTCCCACGAGCAACGAGAAGTCGGGCAGGCGCGCCGGCTGGTAGCGCAGGGCCAGGTCCAGCGTGGCGTAGCTCGAGAGGGCGTCAAGCCGGTTGCCGTTGTCCCCGCCAACCGGCTGGCTGCCGCTGACGTGCAGCGTGGCCAGCAGGGTGAGGTCGAGTGGCAGGCGCGCCTGGGCCGCGAGGTTGAAGTGGTGGCGCGGCACGAGCGGCACCGTGCAGCCGTCGTTGGCGCCGTCGCGGAACGTCGCGTCCGTGAAGCTGTAGCGCAGCTTGACGGCTCCGAGGTCCGCGCGCCGCCAGCCGAGCGCCGCGGAGCCTCCCTGGTGCAGGGTCTTGTCGAGGTTGTCGTTGTCCCCGGTCAGGGGGTTGTAGGCGATTTCGTCCTCCATCTCGAGGCGGAAGAGACTGGCTTCCGCGAGCCAGCCCGGGGCCAGACGCCAGGTGCCGCCCGCCTCGGCGCTGGTGCCGGTCTCCGGATCGAGCCCGTCGTAGAAGGTGTCGGTGCCGTAGCCGTAGTAGCTGACCTGCTCGTCGAGGAATGGGAGGCGGTAGAGCGTGGAGAGGCTGGTGTAGAGCTTGACTTCGTCGACCGGACGGTAGAGCAGGCTGGCGGCCAGCGCGCTGACGGTGTGCGTCTCGCTGTCGTCCACGATTGTGCCGCCGGCGGCGTCCGCGACCTCGGCGGTGTAGCGCGCCTGCTCTAGGCGCCCACCCAGCGACAGCATGAGGCTATCCGTGAGATCGGTCTCGTGGTTCAGATAGGCGCCGTAGCTGCCCTTGTCGATGATGGCATCCAGCAGACGCTGGGTGCGGGCCGGGTCCGTGAAGCGGTCGGCGTTGAGCCGGTCCAGGTAGACGTCGACGCCGCCCAGCAGCCGGGTCGGACGCGCGAGGAGCGGGGTGTCGATCTGGTGCCGCAGGGTGAGGGTGAGGCTGTCGAGCTTGGTCTCGGGAAAGCTGAACCAGCTGAAGAAGTCGCTCTCGGCCTCGCGCCGGTTGAAGATCAGGTCGGCCATCAGCCGCTGGTCCGCCGTGGCGTCCCACTGCAGCGCCAGGCTGGCGTTGGCGCTCTCGGTGGTCGCCTCGTCGTCGGGGTTGACTGTCTGCCGGGGATCGGCGTCCATTTGTTCGCGGGTGAGCGCGCCGGGGAGGCCGTTCTCCAGGCGGTCGAACGTGCCGAAGATCGCCAGGCGCAGAGTATCGGTGGCCGCGGCGTCGATGCCGGCGCGCAGGTTCACCGAATCGTAGTCGCCATTGCGCCGGTATCCGTCGCTGGACTGCCAGTCGGCGCCCGCGGAGCCGCGCAGGCCGCTGATCTGCTGACGTGTCGCGAGGCTGGCGCCGAAGGTGCCGTGGGAGCCCGCAACGGCGCCAACTTCCGTGCGCTCGGGGCGCGACGCGTCATGGGTGATGATGTTGATCACGCCGCCGAGCGCGTGGTCGCCGTAGAGCACGCTCTGGGGCCCCTCGATCACCTCGAGGCGCGCGACGGCGCTGACGGGGATCTGGAGCCAGTTGATGCCGGCCATGTCGGGCGTGTTGAGCCGCTGGCCGTCGCGCAGGACCAGCGTGCGGCCATGGGCGTTTTCGCCAAAGCCCCGCAAGGCGACCTCGGCCTGGGCGGGATTTCCGCTCAGCGAGCGCACCGGGACGCCGGCCAGGCTCTGGAGGGCGTCGACGACATGGCGCGCGCCTTGTCCGCGCAGCTCTTCCGCGGTGACGACGGAGACCTGGGCGGGAATCCGTTCCGGCGCGCGTTCGGCGCGGGTCGCCGTG
>CAYRPP010000326.1:0-2323 GCA_964426115.1 uncultured Lentisphaerales bacterium
TGATCGGGTACTTGTACTCGTTGATCTGCACCTGGACGGCCGCCTGGATCTCGAGTTGGCCGCTGACGGTTGCAAAGCCTCCGTCCTGGTCGCGCAGGGTGATGGTGACGGTATAGGTGTTGGGCGTGTTGTAGGTGTGGTTGACAAACCCGTTGGCGCCGTCCATCCACGGCGTGACCTCGCCGTCGCCGAAGGCGATCTGCGCCTGCAGCTTGCCGATGTCGGCCGGCACGTCGGTGCCGCTCCACGAGAAGGTGTAGGGGAAGCCCTCGCCGCCGGGCGTCGGCACCCAGGGATTGTCGACCGTGCCCAGCGGGCTCAGCAGCACGGGATCCCGGTTCAGGAGCGAGAAGACGGCCGAACCGGCGGAGACATAGCCCGAGGCGGGCGGAACCGTGCCGGAGACCGTGGCCGTCGAGCCGTTGGCCACGGTGAGGCCGCCGTCGAGCGCGCGCACCTGGTAGGGACGGACGGTCGTGCCGATCGGGAAGGTGATCGAAGTGGAGCCGACGATCGCCAGGGCGGCCGGATTGTCGTTCGCCAGTGTGACGGTGAGCGGAACCGTCGGCGCGCGAGAGAGCGTGATGTAGGCCGTGACGGCGGTCGGATCGCCCTCGATCAGCCCGAAGGGGACGCTGTCGACGAAGAAGGTCGGCGCCGGGCCGGCGGTGACATTAACCGTGACCAGGAGGTCGCCGGCTGTCTCGGTCCCGTAGTCCGTCGGATGCAGGCGCAGCACGGTTCCCGGCAGCGCCAGGACGCCTGTCACGGTGAGGTCGGCGTCGATAGTGTTGATGGGGATGGCGAAGGACGACGGGGAGAGGGTGAAGTTCTGGCCGATCGCCGTGGCCGGCGTGGCGCTCATCGTGAAGCTCACCGCCTTGCCACCGGTGTTGCCGCGGGTGACGGGAATGATGGCGCTGGCGGCCTCCTCCACGGAGAGCGACATGCTCAGCGGATCGGCCTGGCCGCGCAGGCCGATCGTGCGGACGGCAATGGCGGCGTTCTGCTCCAGCGAGGCGGCGCCGCTGGCCGGGAACGATGCCTGCGTGTCGTACCCCACGAGTCCGGCGTCGGTCTGGATCACCGTCCCCACGCGCTCGAAGCGGTCGGCGTTCAGATCCTGGGTGAAGTCGCCCGACTCGACGACATACTTGAAGAACATGCCGTTCTGGAAATGGTCGTAGTAGGTGGCATAGGCATAGGTGGCGAGCTGGCCCGTGCGCTTGGACGTCAGCCGCAGCTTGGGCACGCCGGTCACGCTGGTGATGTTGGCGCTGAAGACGGCGACGATGTAGATCTCCTCGCCCACGTCGTAGGCCACGCCATTGGCCGGGGGCGTGCTGACGGGATCCTGCATCACCAGGTCGATGGTGATACCCTGCCCCAGCGCCGACCATGAGACGCCCGCGGCCAGCAGGGCCGCGGCGAGCCGCCGGAAGAGGCGGGATACCGAATGCAGGCGGTGTGGATTCATCGTTGTCTCTCCAGTCTCAAAACCATCGTTCATTCTTAGCACAAATGCAGCCCGACTGTCAAAAACCCTCATCGCCCGTCTCCCGGTGGCGGCGCCTTGCCGGCGCCGCCCTGCTGCCGCAAGCGGGCGCCGACGCGCTCGCGCGCCTCTAGCGCCAGGGCGTCGGAGCGCGCCTGCAGCGCCTTCTGCCGCTCCAGAAAGGCCTGGTGGCGCGGATCTTTGGCCATCGCCGCCTGCATGACGCCGGTCTGCTCCGCGACGGCGGCCGCCGTATCCTCGCCCCGCGCCTGACGCTGCCGCAGCTCCTTGAGCCGCGCGACGACCGCCGCGTACTCCGGCTGCTCCGCCTCCAACTGCCGCTGCCACGCCTCGATCTCGGCGCGCAGCGCTGCGCCTTCGTCCGACAAGGCGCGCCGCCGCTCATTGATTCCGTCGAGCTGCGCCAGGTAGTTTGTATCCGCCATGCGCGCGGCGACGGCGGCCTGCGCCTGGCGGCGCGCCTCCTCGACCGTCTGCGCGGGCCTGGCCGCCGCCGCGGCTTGTGCCGGGGGCGGGACTTCGAGTTCCGGGCGCGGCCGCGCCCGGAAGAGCAGCAGCGCCGCCACAGCCGCCGCGGCCACCGCCAGCGCCAACGCCGCCAGTGCAACATTCAGTCTCGCTTTGCGCATTGTCTTGATTTCCTGCCTTATGGCTTGGTCGGCGCCATGATTGCTTCAAGGCTCCCTCCGCCCGGCCGCGCCTACTCGGCGCGGAAGAGACGGAAGAAGTTGCTGCGGGGGTCGAGGAAGGTGTCCGTGAGCGGAAAGACGCCGAACGAGGTCTCGCCGAAGGGCCGTGTGCGGTCGA
>CAYRPP010000327.1:0-2321 GCA_964426115.1 uncultured Lentisphaerales bacterium
CCGCCTCGTCGATCTGCCGCGGATCGAGCTCCCCGCGCGCCACGCGCTCCGCGAGACGGCGCGCCGCCTGGGCGATCTCGGTGCGTCCACCGTAGCTCAGCGCGAGGATCAGATGTCCCCGATCATGGTGCGCCGTGGCCTCCTCGACGCGCGCGACCTCGCGGACGACCGCCGCCGGCAGATCTTCGCGGCAACCCATGATCCGCAGCCTGATGCCATTCTCGTGCAGCTCGGGCTCCTGCTTCACCAGGTACTCGCGCAGCAGCGTCATCAGGCCGCCGACCTCGTCCTTCGGCCGCACCCAGTTCTCGCGGCTGAAGGCGTAGAGCGTCAGGTAACGGATGCCGGCGTTGCGGCAGCAGCGCATCACGCAGCGCACTGTCTCGGCGCCCGCGATATGCCCCTTGAGCCGCTGCCAGCCGCGCTGCTTCGCCCATCGACCGTTGCCGTCCATGATGAAAGCCACGTGCCGCGGCACAGCAGGGGCGAGCGCACGGTAAATGTCGGGCGCCGGCTTCACGCTCAGATCTCCAGGCGCAGCGTGTTTTCGCGGCCGGGCCCGACCGAGAGGATGCCGAGCCGCCCGCCACAGAGTTCCACGAGGCGCGCGACGTAGGCCCGCGCGGCCGCGGGCAAGTCCTCGTAGCGGGTGATGTCGCTCGTCTCCGAACACCAGCCCGGCATCTCCTCGTAGACCGGAGTGCTGTGTTCCAGCACGCGGAGATCGGAGGGCAGAGTCGCGTAACGTCGCCCCCCGTGTTGATAGGCCACGCAGATCTTCAGGACGGGCAGCGTGTCAAGCACGTCGAGCTTGGTCATCGCCCAGAAATCAACGCCGTTGACCGCGCAGGCGTAGCGTCCAACGACGGCATCGAACCAGCCGCAACGCCGGGGCCGGCCGGTGGTCGCCCCGAATTCCCCGCCACGGGAGCGCAGCTCCTCGCCAACCGCATCCTTGAGCTCCGTCGGGAAGGGACCGGCGCCGACGCGCGTGGTGTAGGCCTTGATCACGCCCACCACCCGGTCGATGCGGCGCGGCGAGAGACCCGAGCCGATGCAGGCGCCGCCCGCCGTCGGGTTGGAGGAGGTGACAAAGGGATAGGTGCCGAAATCGATGTCGAGCATCGTGCCCTGGGCGCCTTCCAGCAGGATGCGCCGCCCTTGGCGATCGGCCTCGTGCACCATCGCGACGGTATCCGCGATGAAGGGGGCGAGCTCCTCCGCCGCCGCGGTGTAACGCACAACGCACTCGCGGACATCGAGCGGCGCGGCACCGAGCGAGACCAGGTCGTGGTTGACCTGCTCCGTCCGCTCGGCAACCCGCCCGGCAAAGTCGGCCGACAAAAAATCGCCCAGTCGCAGGCCGCAGCGGTTCACCTTGTCGCCATACCCGGGCCCGATGCCGCGCCCGGTGGTGCCGATCTTGCGTCCGCCGCCGCGCACAGCCTCCTGCGCGGCGTCGAGCGCGCGGTGGTAGGCCATGACGGCGTGCGCCCGGTCGCTGACGAAGAGCCGGCCGCGCACCTCGTAACCCTGCGTCTCGAGCGCATGGATCTCCAGCAGCATCTCAAGCGGATCGATGACCACGCCGTTGCCGACGAGGCACGTTTTGCCGGGATGCAGGATACCGGAGGGGATCAGATGCAGCACATGCTTGCGCCCGCCGACGATGACGGTGTGGCCGGCGTTGCTGCCGCCCTGGTAGCGCACGACCAGGTCGGCCTGCGCGGTCAGCACATCGATGACCTTGCCTTTGCCTTCATCGCCCCACTGGGCGCCAACGAGAATGGTGCTGGGCATAGTGTTCCTGGAATTCACCGTCGCGCGCGGCACGTCCCATACGGATTCCGGCCCGACGCATCAAAAAAGAAGATTATAACGTCAGCCCTCCCCTCAAGCGAGGCAAAACAGCAAAACCGCAGAATCGCAGAACTGCGCGGCCGGATCTACGTGACGGCCGGCCCGGAGATGAAGCGCATCTTCACCTCGAAGAGCAAGAAGGACATTTTTGAACGCTCAGAAAAGCTTCTTAATCAGCCCCAGGATGCCCTGCTTCCACGGCACGCGGTGGGAGACGCCGGAGAGGTTCCTGAACTGTTCGAGGTTTTGCAGGTACCACTGGTAGTTGCGGATGAGCGCCTGCTTGTTGGAATAGCGGGGGTTGTAGCCCAGCACGCGCTCGGCCTTCTCGATGCTCACGAATGAGTCCTCGCACGCCGTCTCGTAGACCCACTTGTAGAGCGGCGAGAGGCGCAGGACCTCGAGTATCCGCAGCGCGAGGATCACCGGCCGCGCGGGGAAGCCGACGATGCGCCGCCCGA
>CAYRPP010000328.1:0-2314 GCA_964426115.1 uncultured Lentisphaerales bacterium
TCGGCGGACGCGGCGGCATGGGCACTGGCCGCGGGTTCGGCGGTGGACGGGGATTTGGTGGCGGCGGCCGCGGCTGGCGCAACCAGTTCTACGCCACTGGTCTGACCGGCTGGCAGCGGACCGCGGGCGGCTTCGCCCCGACGGGCTACGCCGGGGCGCCGGCCGCGCCGTCGGCTGAACAGCAACTGGCCGCGCTGAAGAGCCAGGCCGAGTTTGCCGAGAACCAACTCGCCGAAATCCGGAAGCGGATCGACGAGTTGGAAACGAAGTGATCGCATGACTTTGACCATTGCCAGCGGAAAGGGGGGGACGGGGAAAACCACGGTGGCCGTCAATCTGGCCTGGGCGCTCGCCGCCCGGGGGGAGAACGTTCGTCTGCTCGACTGCGATGTTGAAGAGCCAAACGACCACCTGTTCGTCAACCCGTCCTTTACGGAAACGACCTCCGTCAAGGTTCCGAAACCGGTTTGCGACCCGGTGCGCTGCACGGGATGCGGCGCTTGCGCGAAGGCCTGCAACTACCACGCGATCGCCGTGGTCAAGCGCAAGGTGCTGGTCTTCAATGAGTTATGCCACTCCTGCGGCGTCTGCACGTACGTCTGTCCGGAACAGGCGTTGCAGGAAGTGTCCATCGAGATCGGCCGGGTGCAGATGGGATGCGCCGAGGTCGCCGGCGCGGCGGGCGGTCGCCGGAGCCTCCACTTCGCCCATGGGTTCCTGAACATCGGGGAGGCGCTGGCGCCGACGGTCGTGCAGGGGGTCAAGGCGCATCTCGATCCACAGGCGATCAATCTGATCGACGCCGCGCCCGGGACGGCCTGCCCGGTCGTCGCGGCGGTGGGCGGATCGGACGCCGTGCTGCTGGTGACCGAGCCAACGCCCTTCGGCCTGAACGACCTGAAACTGGCCGTCGGGCTGACGCTGAAGCTGGGCGTGCCGACCGGCATTCTGGTCAACCGTTCCGATGGCGAGGACAAGCTGATCGCCGACTATGCGGCCGAAGTCGGGATTCCCATCGCGGGGCGCATCCCCTTCAGCCGCGCCTATGCGGAAGCCTATTCCGGCGGCGCCATGCTCGCGGAGCGTTTCCCCGAGCTGCGCGACAACCTGCTTGCCATCTTCGACAACATCCGGACGGCATTGCCCCCCGTGCCGCTGGATGACGGCTTCGAGATCGCCGGCGGCGAACCTCCTGCCCGGAGGACCGGGTCGGCAGACCGGCATCGCGAGGTGACGGTCATCAGCGGCAAGGGCGGAACGGGCAAGACCACTTTGGTCGGCTCGCTGGCGCATCTGTCTGACGAGACGATCCTGGCCGACAACGACGTCGACGCCGCCGACCTGCACCTCCTGCTGGCGCCGCGCGTGCGCGAGGCGCACGATTTCACCGGCGGCATCAAGGTGGCCATCGATCCGGACGCCTGCGCGAACTGCGGGCGCTGCGCGATGGCCTGTCATTTCCACGCCATACGCCAGGACGGCCCCGTCAACTGCTCCGGCCGGGCCACCTTTCGCGTCGATCCGATGGGCTGCGAAGGCTGCGGGCTCTGTCAGCGGGTCTGTCCGGTGGGGGCCATCGCCAGCGCGCCGAACATCACCGGCCGCTGGTTCCTGTCGGACACGGCGCATGGCCCGATGGTGCATGCGCGTCTCGGCATTGCGGAAGAGAATTCCGGGCGTCTGGTGGCGCAGGTGCGCGACCGTGCCGCGACGCTGGCCGAGGAACTCCGGCTGCCCCTGATTCTGGGCGATGGGCCGCCCGGTACCGGCTGCCCGGTGATCGCGTCGGTGACGGGTACGGATCTTGTGGTGATTGTGACCGAACCGACGGTCTCCGGCGTGCATGACCTCGTGCGGGTTCTGAAGCTGGCGTGCCATTTCGGCGTGCCCGCCCGCGTGGTCATCAACAAGGCCGACCTGAATGATGCGCAGGCGCTTCGCATCGATCAACTCGCCGCGGAGCACGAGGCACCCGTGATCGGACGCATCCCCTTCGACCGCGAGGTGAACGCCGCCCTGATGGCGGGCAAGACCGTCATCGAGCACGGCCGGGGGCCGGCCGTCGCGGCCATCCGGGAAATCTGGACGGCCCTTCAGCAGGCTGTGGCCCTGGGAACGTCGGCAGGATGAACACGGAGAATACAAATGAAGATACCATCCATTGTCAAGGAAGCCTGGGAAGCGCGAGAGGGACCTGTTGTCCTGACGACCGTCGATGGCGCGGGACAGCCGAATGCCATCTACGCAACGTGTGTCAGACGGTACGACGACGAACGCATCGTCGTCGCCGACAACTACTTCGACAAGACCCGGC
>CAYRPP010000329.1:0-2306 GCA_964426115.1 uncultured Lentisphaerales bacterium
GCGTGTCGGAGATCATCCATCAGTTCGGCAGCGACCGGATGATCGTCGACGGCTCCGCCGACTGGGGCGTCTCCGACCCGCTCAGCCTGGTCAAGGTCGTCGACTACATGGGGCGGCACGGACACACCGACGACACGATCCAGAAGCTCGTCTTCGGCAACGCCCACGCCTTCTACAGCCAGTCGCCCCACTGGCAGCCCGACTTCAGCCTGGTTCCGATCGACCCGCACGTCTTCCAGCGTTGACGGCCGCAATGTGCGCGTCGCCGGAGTAGAGGGACTCGAGGCGGCCGTCGGGCAGCCGGAGGCGGAGCGAGCCGTCGGGATTGACGCCGTCCGCGGTGCCGGAGAGCGCGCCGGACGCGCGCTCGACCGTGATCGGCCGGCCGAACAGGGCGTCGCGGTCGCGGAGCCGTTCCAGAAAGGGCGCGAAGCCCTGCCGCTGCCAGGCGGCGTAGTCCCGCTCCAGATGCGCGAGCAGCGCGGCCAGCAGTTCCGCCCGCGGTACCGTGACCCCTGCGGCCATTTTGAGCGAGGTGGCGATCGTCCGGAGTTCTGCCGGAAGCGCCCGGGCCTCGAGGTTGACGTTGATGCCGATGCCGGCGACGACATGCTGGATGCCGTCGATCTCCGCCTGCAGTTCGCAGAGGATGCCGCCGGCTTTCCGGCCGCCGATCCAGATGTCGTTCGGCCACTTGACCCGCGGTTCGCCGGCGGGCAGATGGGGCGCCAGGGCGTCGGCGACCGCCAGCCCGATGACCAGCGGCAGGCTCGTCACCCGCGCGACCTCGACGGTCGGCCGCAGCAGGAGCGAGAAGTAGAGGCCGGTGTCCGGCGGCGAGAACCAGCCGCGCGACATCCGTCCCCGTCCCGCCTCCTGCCGTTCCGCGACGACGACCGTTCCCTCCGGCGCCCCCCGGGCCGCGAGCCTGGACAGCACCGCGTTGGTGGAGGGGGTGCTGGCGAGATAGTGGTAGGCATGGCCGAAGGTTCGCGTCCGCAGGCGCGGCAGCACCTCGGTCGGGACGGCGGCGTCCGGGACGGCGGTCAGCCGGTAGCCGTTGCGGCCGTGCGCCGCGATCGTGTAGCCATACCCCCGCAGCGTTTCGATCTGTTTCCAGACCGCCGTGCGCGAAAGCTTCAGCCGTTTCGCCGCCGCTTCGCCGGACAGCGGGCCGTCCGCCGCAGCCAGCAGTTTCAGCACGCGGGCCGCAGGGGTCTCGTTTGAGGTGGACATCGCGTATCAGTATTGCTCATTTGGCGTGGGGAGGGCAATTCGATTCAATGAATCTATTGACGGATGTGTCGTCGCTTGGGTTGGCAAAAGAGCCAACGAGCGACACATAAGCGCGTCCGCTCATCGAGCCGCAGACGAACAAACACAAGGATTCTTTCGCGACAATCGGAAACTAGTCCGTACCATTTTACGATAGGCCTGAAAATAGTACTTGTTGGTTCCCCGTATTCGCGGTATCCTCAAACCTTAGAACGTGTGTATGACCGCATCCTCGTGGACCATTTCGCCCGAGCGACTGCCGCGAAGCACGCGTTTCAAATCGCCGTCAACGCGGAGTACGTGGAAGCGAATTGCTTTGCCGAAACCGCCCCCATCCGCGTCCCAGCCGCCACCTTTCTCTCGCAGCTTATGTAAGGAGATTCGGGAATATGAAACGCAGGATCAAGAAAATCGGCAAGGCGATCCTGCTCGCCATCCTGGTTATGGCGGCGCTGATCTACGCGCCGGTCTGGGACTCCGCCCCGCCCGATGTCACGGATCTGGCCGTCGTCCGGACCGAGGTGCCGCCGGAGGAGAATGCATACACCTATTTCCTCCAGACCACCAACACGCTGCAGAAAAAGCCGGATTTCAATCTATCTCTCTATCTCCAGGGACGGACAAACGATGAAGCCCAGGTGGCCGCCTTCATCGCGACCAACCAGGCGGTGATTTCGTGGATACGGCGTGGGGTTGAATGCAGGGATTGCCAGGCGCCGCAGATTGAAATGTGGCGGCCAGAGCTATTCCTGCGGCACCCGGTTTATGCCTTTCTCAACAACGGCCGGCTGCTTGCCATGCACGTCCGCATGGAACGTCTGCGGGGAAACATGCGCGAGGCGACAGACGCCTGTCTGCTGTTGCTTCGTTTTGGCGGTCGCCTCGTATCCGCGTCCGGCAGCATAATCGAATATTCTTGTGCCAACGCCATCGTGGGCATGGGGCTGGCGCAAGCGGAGGAACTGGCCCGCGACAAGGGGAGCATTCCCAATTTGTGACTCATTGTAAGGCTTCTATTGGGGCGGCGCAAG
>CAYRPP010000330.1:0-2300 GCA_964426115.1 uncultured Lentisphaerales bacterium
AGCGTGGCGCGCGTGCGCAGCGCGGGCGGGGTGTTGGTGTCCACCAGCAGCGCCTGGCACTGGCTAAGCGCCGGTCCGGCTTCGCCCGCCCGGATGAGCGTCTCCATCAGCTTGCCGTCGGGCGCGGCCGGGCGCGCGGCCGGAAGGCGGGCGCGTCGCCCGGCGAACCATTCGATGAAGTCCGGATTGTCCGCGACCGCGGAGCGGTTGAAGGGATGGTTCTGCATGTGCCGGGTCATGTCGGCGTCGAGGCTGGGATACTTGGCGAGACGCGGCTCGATGGCCTGCCGGAATTCGGCCCAGGATTTGTCGCCCATCATGTTGATGACGGTACGGAGCGCATCGCCCTGCAGGCGGGTGTCGGGCTTCTCCCTGGCGGCTTCGGCGGCCAGGATGGCGTCGTACAGCTTGAGCGCCTCGTCGGTCCGGCCCTCGTCGCGGCAGGCGTTGGCCAGGCGCATCGGGTCGGCGGGAAACTTGTCCCGCATCAGGGCGATGGCGGCATCCGCGCCCTTCAGGCGTCGGGTGATTGCGATGATACGGTTCTCGATGGCGCGGCGCCGGTGGATATGGAGGTCGGCGCGCCAGAGCGACTCATATAGCGGCAGGGCCTTTTCGAATGCCAGTTGCCGGTAGAGGGCGTCGGCCTGGTTGCCGACGGCTGTCTCGCGCTCCTCGCCCGTGATCCCGGGCAGCGCGGCGGCCTCCTTCAGCACGGCGTTGGCGCCATCGACGTCCAGCTTCTCCAGCAGGCAGTTGGCCAGGTCGCGGTAGGCCGCGATCTTGTCGCTGTTCGAGATTCCGGGCAGGGCGAGGATCCGGCGGTGGATCTCCGCGGCGGCATCGATGCCCTTGGTGAAGTAGCTGGCGAAGGCCCCCTTGAAGTTCTCCCTGAAGAGGGCGTCGGCCCGTGCCCGGAGTGCCTCGATGCGCACGGCAACCGGCGCCTCCGCCACGGCGGCGGCCTGTTCGAGGAACTGGTGGCCCGCCCCGGCCTGGTTACGGCCGAGGTAGAATTGGCCGAGGCCGAGCAGCGCCTGGGCGCGGCCCTCGGGGGTAAGGTCGGCGGCGGCCAGCACCTGCGCAAAGGCGTTCGAGACGGCGGCGGGGTCGCTGTTGCGGTCGCGGGCGAGCCGCTGCGCGGTCGCGACGAGTTCGCGGGTGGCCGCGCCGGGCGCGGGCGCCGCGGGCTCGGCCGCCCGCAGGAGGCCGGCGCCGGTCAGGAGGATCAGGGCGATGCGTAGCGTCTGTTTCATGGCGGTTGGTTCCCTTCCAATCAGCGCAGGGCGAGGAGCTTGAGAATGTGTTCGGTCATCTCCGCGCGGACGACATCGAGATCCATCTCGGCGGGCTTGAGGAGGGCGAGGTACTGCAGCGCCTTGTTGGCGGTCAGCTTGCGCTCCGTATTGCCCGATGCCACCGCCTCCCGCGCGAGCAGTTTGAGCTGCGTGGCGTAGCGCATGTCGTCGACCCCCTCGCGGAAGCCCTCCCATTGCAGCGTGTCGACCATGCCGCCGCGGTTGTACATCGCGACGACCATCGGCTTGTAGGTATCGTTGCGCAGGTCGTTCCAGCCCAGCAGGTCGAACTCGTAGTTGTAGACGAGGCTCAGGTTGCTGAAGTAGCCGAGCAGCCCGTGCTGGCGGCGGAAGAACTGGGGATTCTCGGGGCCGGTATGCTGCGCGGCGTAGAAGCCGACGTACTTGTCGCCGATCGCGTTCCACGGGCGGATCCGCTCGTGGGAATCGGGGGCGCCGCCCATCGGGTAGTAGCCGTAGGTGTAGCCGCCCTTGTAGAGCAGGGCCTCGTGGCCCGCGCAGCCGATCCGGATGCCGTAGTCGTGGTAGTACTTGAAGAAATTGCGGTGCGCGGCGACGAATGCGGTGCCCTGCTCGTCGCCGTAGCCGCAGAGCAGGTCGGTGTGTCCCAGCACGCGCTGGTAGAACTCGGCGCATTGCCGCGCGCCCGCCTTGGCGGCCATCAGGTTGTCGAAGCTCATGCGCCCGCCGAAGTTGAGTCCGTACCAGGGCGCGAAGCTCCTGGCCTCGATCAGCGGCTTCGTTGTGAACCCGTGCTTCCGGATGATCGCGAGGCTCTCCTCCGTCTGCTCGACCGACGAGGGATGGGTGATGCCATGGTTGCGCAGGTTGTCGAGGTAGTCGTCGTACTTGCGCAAAGCCGTGGCGCGATCGCACTGATGCAGGTCGGCGATCCGCGAGAGCGAAAGCCCGCCCATGAAGGAGAGGATCATCTCGCGGTCGAGGTCGAAATAGGTGCGCGCGTTGGGCAGCGCGAAGGGC
>CAYRPP010000331.1:0-2298 GCA_964426115.1 uncultured Lentisphaerales bacterium
CCCTGATGGCCGCCGCGACGCCCGAGCAGCTCTGGAAGGCGCTCACCAAGGCCACGCGCTACACGGTCAAGTAGACGCATCATGGACGCCGAGGACTATTTCGTTGTCTGCCGCTCGCGCGTCGAGGCCGCCCTGATGGCGGCGCTGCCACCTGAAGGCTGCCGTCCCGCGCGCCTGACCGAGGCGATCCGCTACAGCGTCATGGTCGGCGGCAAGCGCATCCGCCCCATGCTCTGCCTCGCGGCCGCCGAGGCCGCCGGGGGCGCCTGGACAGCGGCCGTGCCGGCGGCCGTGGCGATCGAGCTGCTGCACACCTACACGCTGGTGCACGACGACCTTCCCTGCATGGACAACGACATGCTGCGCCGCGGCATGCCCACGGTTCACGCCAAGTTCGGCGAGGCCATGGGCGTGCTGTGCGGCGACGCCCTCCAGGCCTGCGCCTTCGGGGCGCTTGCGGGCGGCGAGTGCGCCGACCCGGCGCGCGTGGCGCGCTGGGTGCGCGAGCTGGCGCGCGCCGCCGGTCCCGGCGGCGTCGTCGGAGGCCAGGTCGAGGATGTCGCCGGCGCCGCGGCGACCGACGCCGCCACCGTGGCCTTCGTGCATCAGCACAAGACGGCCGACCTCTTCCGCGCGGCCCTGCGCATGGGCGCCATCGGCGGCGGTGGCGACGAGGCGCAGGTCGAGCAACTCGGCAACTTCGGCAACCACCTGGGACTCGCCTTCCAGATCGTCGACGACCTGCTCGACGCCCCCTCCGCCGGGGCCGCGGACGAGCTCTCCTGCCTCAACGTCTGGAGCCCTGCCGAGGCCCGGCGGCAAGCGGAACAGCACACCGCCGAAGCCATCGGGGCGCTCGCGGGGCTGCCCGGCCCGACCGAACCCCTGCGCCATCTGGCCGCGCGCTTGGCGACGCGCGCCGCTTGACGAAAGGATACCGCATGCGCATGGTCCAAGTGTCCGTGAACGGGGATGCCCCGCGCACGCTGCCTGCCGACACGCCCGTGTCCGAAATTCTCCCCGACCTGGCCCCCGACGGCCTGCCGGTGCTCGCCGCCCTGCTGAACAATGAGGTCGTGCCCCTTACCCATTCCGTCGGCATCAACTGCACCTTGGTCCCCCTGACGCTGGCGGACACGCATGGCTGGCGCGTCTACCGCTGGTCGCTAACCTTCCTGCTCGGCATGGCCTTCAAGGAGACCTTCCCGGCGGCGCTCTTCCGTGTGCGGCACCCGGTCGGCGTCGGGCTCTTCTGCAGCGTCGAATGGCCCGATGGCACCGGCGATCCCTCCCGCGCCGTCGCGCGCGTCGAGGCGCGTATGCGCGAGCTGGCCGCGGCCGACCTCCCGGTCGAGAGCGTGCCGCTCTCCTACCAGGAGGCGATCGACGACCTGACGCGCACCGGGCAGCACGACCAGCTCCACCTGCTCAAGTACCGCAATCCGCCGCAAATCACCCTGACGAAGTGTGGCGAATACCTCGACATGCGGCACGAGCCGCTGGTGCACCGCACCGGGCGCATCGACCGCTTCGCGCTGACGCCATATCCCCCTGGCTTCGTGCTGCGCCTGCCCGCGCAGGATCATCCCAGCGAGGTCGCGCCCTTCAACCCCCAGCCGCACCTCGTCCGCATCTACCAGGAACACATGGAATGGGGCCGGATCCTCGGCATCACCACCGTCGGCGAGCTCAACGCCGCCGTCGCCGAACGCCGTTCTGACCAGGTCATCGGCACGGTCGAGGCGCTGCACGACAAGAAACTGGCCAGGATCGCCGACCAGATCGCCGCGCGCCAGCCGCGGATCCGGCTGGTGCTGATCGCGGGGCCGTCGTCGTCCGGCAAGACCACCTTCGCCAAGCGCCTCATGACCCACCTGCGGGTCAACGGCATGCGCCCCTTCGTGCTCTCGACCGACGACTACTTCGTCGGCGACGACCATAACCCGCGCGATGCGCAGGGCAACTTGGACTACGAGCATCTCCATGCCGTGGATCTGCCGCGGCTTAACCACGACCTCGCGGCCCTGCTGGAGGGCCGCCCCGCGACCCTGCCGCGGTTCAACTTCATGACCAAGTCCCGCGAGGAATCCGCCGTGCCCGTCGTCCTGGCGCCCGACCAGGTGATCCTCATCGAGGGCATCCACGCGCTCAATCCTGAGCTCACGGCCGAGATCCCGGAGGAACTCAAGTTCAAGGTCTACATCAGCGCCCTCACCCAGTTGGCCATAGACTACAACAGCCGCATCTCGACCACCGACAACCGCCTGCTGCGGCGCATGGTGCGCGACAACCAGTTCC
>CAYRPP010000332.1:0-2297 GCA_964426115.1 uncultured Lentisphaerales bacterium
TCCGGCAGGGCGTCGAGCAGCCGGCGGACGCGGACCGGATCGCAGAGGCGGTCGTGCGGGAAGGCGATGTCGAATCCGACATGGCTGACCACCACGAGTCCGTTGCGCCGGGCGCAGTCCATCAGGTCTATGGCGCCGGGCGAGTCGAGCTCGAACCGCTGGTAGTATGGGTGGAACTTGATGCCCTTGAAGCCGGCCCGCGCCGTTTGCTCGATATGCCGGTAGCGCTCGGGATCCTCGGGATGCACCGAGAGGAAGGGTATCGCGCGACGGGCGGCCGCCTCGCCGAAGGCCCCGTTCCGGATGGCCTCGGACCATTTCATGATGACGTCGAACTGCGTCGGCTTGGTGGCGATCGAGCAGATCACGGCGGCATCGATCCCGCATGCCTCCAACTGGCCGGCCAGCGTGCCTAGGCGCCCGTCCTCGCAGCGGTAGCCGGGGGGCATCTCGGCCAACAGGGCCGCCATGGCCCGTTCGACGATCGTGTCGGCGAAGGCGTGCGCGTGGAGGTCGATGCGCATGACGGCACCCGCTACTGGCGGAGCAGCCGGGCGGCGACAGGCAGCTCGGCCCCGTTTTCGGCGATGCGTCCCTCGACCGACAAGCGTCCGCCGTAGCCGATCTCGCGCACCGTCCGCAGGAAACGCGGCAGGGCCTCGCAGGGTTCAGCACCGGGCGGCCGCCGATTGGCCTTGGTCGCCACGTGCATGTGCCTAAAGAGCGGCGCGGCCGCGGCAATGTCGGTCTCGGGCTCGCCGTTGCAGGCCCAGTGGTAGCCGTCGACGAGCAGCCGGATGGCTTTGTCGTCCACCAGGCGTGTCAGGCGCGCGCACTCGGCGACGGTGTTGAGGATGTTGCACTCGCCCGTCCGCAGCGGCTCGATCACGATGACCACGCCGTGCCGCCGGGCCACGGGCGCCAGCCGCCTGAGAAAGGCGGCGATCTGGCCCTCGGCCCGCGCCCGGTCGAAGCCCTCGGGCACCTGGCGCGCGCCGCCTGAGCCGAAGACGATCGTGTCGACGCCCGCCTCCGCGGCGCGCGCGCAGGCTGTGGCCGCATAGGCGTCCAGCGCCGCGTCGTCGACCACCGGCCCCGTGACTTTTAGGTCGCCGGGCAGGAAGCAGTTGCAGACGGGACACGGCAGGGGCGCGGCCCTGACGGCCGCCAGCGCCTGCGCGAAGGTGGACGCCTCCGCGCGCGGCTGCAGAAACGCCTGCACGGACCACTCGAAATAATCAAAGCCCGCCGCGGCGGCCGCCGCCGCAATTTTCGGAGAACCGCAGACGCCGATGGTCATGATCTTGCTCCTTCTCAGTCCGTGCCGAGCAGGGCGCGCCACTCGGTCAGCTCCCTGCGCCGCGCGTCCGCCCACGCGGCCAAGTCGCCCGCCGCCGCCGGAGGCGGAGCGACATGCGCCGTGCCGCACTCCGCGCAGAAGGCGCCCTCCGCCACCGGTGCGCCGCACTGGCGGCAGTTGCGTTCCAGCACTTCGCCGCAGAAGACGCAATGGCGCCAGCCCGGCGCCGGCTGGCGCCGCGGCCAGAAGACCAGCTCGCCGTCGACGACGAGCGGCACGTTCGAAGGACAGCCGCCGTTGGGGCAGAAGGCGCGGCCCGCCGGCGGGGCCGCGGGCGCGGACGGAGCGGGAGCGGACGCGGGATCGAGAGACACCTCCAAGATGGCGGCGATCTTCTCGACCGTGCCGCGCGCGAGCGCCTCCATGCGTCCCGACTCCATCAGGCTCAGCGCCGACTGCTTGCACCCGGCCTGCTCGGCCAGGGCCGACTGGGTCAGGCCCCGGGCGCGGCGCGCATCGCGCAGGCGTCGGTGAAGCGGAAGGCTGGATAGATCGGGGGCCATACGGGGAGAGAGTATTGCCGATTTGCCGCCGCTGGGCAAGCCCCGAGTCCGGAGGATCAGGATTTGACACGGGCTAGCCACAGGGGGGCGCGCGGGGGGCGCATGGAGGAGCGGGCGGGAGTTGCAGGCAAGACGCTTCACGCTGTACACGCCCTTGCCCCGCTTAACCGGGCCTGAAGGCCCTCGCATACTTCCGGCTGAAGGGTCTGTTGATTTATTCCCCGCGCAGGCTAATCGGGAAATCAGGAAAGCAGGAAGAGTCGCGTTTTCCTCAACCATTTCCTGATTTCCCGCTTTCCAGATTCAAAAAAGAATGGAGAGGGGCCTATAAATCAACACTCCCTGAAGCCGGTACTCCGACGGGGAGGTCCGTGTCGGCGAACCCTCGCGTCGGAGTCCCGCCTTCAGGCGGAAGCCGTCCAGGGGCTTCAGCC